>JAQVYX010000077.1 GCA_029004715.1 Acidaminococcaceae bacterium
TTATAAGTTTAGTTTTGGAAAAACTTTCCTTAACTTTGAAAGCACCGCTTTCAATACTGCACGTTCCGCAGGAACAGCTGCACTTTGCGAAGCAAAAGCTGCACTTCGATGAAATCGATGCTGCACAGGGGCTCTTAGCCCCGCTTACGCCTTCATCGCTCCCACCATAATCACCGAAATAATGCCCATGGTGTATAGTACTAATGAGTTCCCATAGCCTTTGGGTGTTGTGAAGAAGAATACTACGCCCATCGCTAAGCATAGCAATGTAATAATTGTCAAAAAACGACTCTGTCCTATGCTAACCACATGTTCATCACGGACATGCAGCCATGTTTTGCGCAAAACACCTTCCACCATAAGTGGTGCTAAGAATTTATATATTATGGTGCCTAAAAGCAATTGTGCTACTAGATCATTAACTAAAATAATGCCAAATAAAATTGTATAAGGTGCCATTTGAATAACATCAGTAAAAAGTGGAATAATTCCTGCTGCTGCAGTAGAAGAAAGTAGGCATAAAAAGAAAAATTTTATATAGTGTTTGCTATCTTTAAGCAATAGTACTTCTTCATTTTTGGTTTTTATTCCCTGCCATATTTTGAAAGGAATATAGGCCATGGCATAGTTACCAATAAAACCACCCATACTGGCCGGAGTTAGTGTACCGCCTACTAAATCTCCAATAAAATTTCCCAAACCGCAGGCTAGTGCGCCAACATTGCCAAAAAGCAAGCCAAAACATATTGGGAAGGCATTTACCGGCCTAATTTCTGTAATACCGGGTATAATGACAAAACCTTTAAAAGCAAAAGCCGTTACGGCAAAAATAGCCGTTAATAGCGCACTTACCGTCAGTTTTTCCGTAGTATTATTGACCCGCATAAGTTTCTCCCCCAACCACGTTTTGGCACTGTAAAAACTTCTTGTGGCAATAAAAGCTTATTTTCCATGTAAATAATCTATTAGTTGCCTAGCCATACGGCCATTACGCCCAGTGTGACTCATTTCCCATTTCACGGCGGCGGCTTCTAATTCCGATTGTGCAATATCCAAACGTTCAGAATTTGCTATTCCTCTTAGTAAGCTAAAATATTCGTTTTGGTTCATAGAATCATAATATAGTTTAATGCCAAAGCGGTCAGCCATAGAAACTTTTTCATTGGCACTATCAATATTATGGAGCTCACTTTGGTCTTGATCCTGCCAAACTTCTTTAATTATGTTTCTTCTGTTGGATGTCGCATAAAATAAGACATTATGGGGTTTGACTTCCAAACCTCCATCCAAAATGGATTTTAGGACTTTATACTCTACTTCAAATTCTTCAAAAGACAAATCATCCAAAACAATGATAAATTTTTTACCCCATTTACTTAAGGCTTGCATTACTTTAGGTAATTGCACAAAATATTCTCTACTGACTTGCACCATACGCAAACCATCAGCATAATATTCATTGCCAACTGCCTTAATAGATGAGGATTTCCCTGTTCCTCTATCACCGAAGAGCAGGACATTATTAGCTGGTTTGTCATGCAAAAAGGCCTGTGTATTACGCATTAATTCTGCCTTTTGCGTATCGTAACCATAAATATCATTAAAGGTCATAATGGAATAGTTTTTAATACCGGCGAGACATTGTTTTTCTCCATCCCAGTTAAAAGCAACATTGTCAGCCATAATACCATAACCATATTTACCGTAGTATTCACACATAAGTTTAACTGCTTCCTTACCGGAAGGGTCATAGCGAAAATCCATAAAGCACTTTTCTAAAATATTACGGCCATTAAAAATTCTAATAGCAGTGGGTTTGTAGTTTCCTAATAAGCTATGATTTTTGAAGCGGGCAAAGACATCTTCTAAAAAAGCCCTTAAAATAACAATATCTTGTGCTACGGTTTTTTTAAGGCCCTCCCCAACTTTACCGCTATTTTTTTCTGCCACTAAGCTGAAAATGTTTTCTTGATGGCTGATGGCATGTAAAACATATTCCACGGGAATAATCCCCATCAGTCCATGTTCTTCGGCCGTAGCAACTAATTTTCCATAGAGTTCGGCATTAAAAATTTCTTTGGGTCTACGTAATTCTTGAATGATGGGATCTTCTAACAAATTGCGATAAATAACTAAATTGTTTAGATTGGCATAACAATTCATTTTTCTACATCTCTTTTCCGTAATTTAATTAAAAGCTCCGTAATTGTCCCATGACCGTTAGGTGTGATTATATCAGGCGCAATTTCAGCTAAAGGAGCCAAGACAAATTCTCTATTTTCTAAATCTGCGTGTGGCAAGGTGAGTTTTTTTGTTTTTCTAGTCTCTTGACCAAATAGCAGTAAATCTAAGTCGATAACACGTTCGCCCCAATGTCTGGTCCTCACTCTTCCCATTTCCTGCTCAATCTCTAAGAGTAGTTCTAGTAATTCTTCAGGTGATTTATCATACTCTATTTTCAATGCTCCATTTAAAAAATCAGGCTGGTCTATAACCCCATAGGGTTTTGTTAGTAAAAAAGAGGAAACCTGAAGAATTTTGACCCCTTTATTTTTTAAAAGGGCAATAGCTTGTAGTAGGTTTTCTTTTTTTTCGCCCAAATTACTTCCTAAAGCAATATAAGCTATTGGCATTGTAAAATCGCCTCCAGCATTCTAATTACGCGAGCGTTTTCTTTCACATCATGCACCCTCACTATATTAGCACCGGCATAAACGGCCTGGCAGCTTGTTGCCAAAGTCCCTTCTAAACGTTCTTCTGGTGGCAGATCGCCTAAAACCTTACCAATACTTGCTTTACGAGACGCGGCTAATAGTACTGGATAGCCATGACCGGTAAGGGCAACTAATCCATTCATAAGTTTTAAATTTGCAACTTTATCCTTAGCAAAACCAATACCGGGGTCCAAAATTATTTGTTCCGGTTTTAGTCCTAAACACAAAAGTTGTGCTGCTCTAGTTAATAAATATTGTGTTACTTCGTCCACTACATTGTCATAATGAGTGTTTTTTTGCATATTTTTAGGTGTACCACGCATATGCATAAGTATAATTGGCGCCTTATATTGAAGTGCTACTTGCGCCATTTCTTCATCAGCTTCACCGGCAGTAATATCATTTAAAATATCGGCACCTGCCAAAAGAGCCTCTCTAGCTGTGGCACTATGATAGGTGTCAATAGATATGATGCTTTGAGGATAGGTTGCTTTAATTGCTTTAATAGCAGGCACCACCCTCGTGATTTCTTCTTGTGGTGATACACTTTCTGCTCCAGGTCTACTTGACTCCCCGCCAATGTCCAAAATTTCAGCCCCATCAGCTAACATTTTCCCTGCTGTTTTTACAATATTTTCTAGGTTGGAAACCCTGGAAGCGGCAAAAAAAGAATCAGGTGTGACATTAATAATACCCATAACTATGGTCTTTTCGTAATGCAATTCCCTGCCGTCTGCTAGTTTAGTACTAGGTTTAGAAAAAGTTAAAATTTTTTCTAATTCAGCGGCCAATTTGTCCAAGCCAAAATAGCCGGTAAGCTTTAATTTTATGCACAGTCTTTTATAGTGCTGCAACGTGCCTAACAGCACTATATCACAATAGTCTTGCGCACCTGTAACAGCCATAGCGGGGACTGCACAATCACCGCCTGCTGAAAGCATTTCTTGTTTTATAATATTAGCCGCAGGCGTTCTTACCTTTAACGCCTTTAAGGGAAATATTTGCGTTTTTTTAGCCATAATTTCGATTCCGACTAAGTGTGTTCCCACATTTTTTAATTCTTCGGCAACTTTATTAGGTGGAAGTTGTAAAATCATAGGTATTCCCCTTTGTCAGCATATAATGAGTTTGACTCAGCGCTTTTTTCTACACAAGCAAAGGCACTATGGTTATGTATACTCTCAATGCTCTCCACTGTAACCTTATACCATTTAATTCTGTCATCATGCTCCAAGCTTAGAGCAATTTCTCTAACGACATCTTCCACGAAACGTGGGTTTTCATAAGCATGTTCAGTGACAAACTTCTCATCAGGACGCTTTAGCAAGGGATATATAGGCGAACTAGCTCCTGCTTCTGCCATTTCTGCCAACTCTTCAATCCAAACCAGTTCTTCGGCTCGTATTTCGACTTTTGCTACCGCTCGTTGATTATGGGCGCCATAGCGGCTAATTTCTTTTGAGCAGGGGCATAAAGTATGTATGGGAACTTCTACGCAAACATATAATTCGAAATTTGCAGCTTTTTCTGCTCTATAACGGCAATGCAAGTCTAAAAATGCTTCCTGTTTAGAAACCGGTGCTGCCTTGGTAATGAAATATGGGAATTCTATTTCCAGCATGGATTTCTCGGCTACCAACTTGTCTTTTAAGGTATCTAAAATACTTTCTAAAGCTACAGGCGAGACAGCGCCTAAATCTTGTAGACACTCCACGAATCTACTCATATGAGTACCTCTTAAATCATGGGGCAAATCCACGGCCATTGTAACTTCTGCTACAGTATGTTGAATTCCCTTTATTTTATCTTTTACAATGATTGGCCAGTGCAAATTTTTAATACCAACGTGCTTTAAAGGCACTTTTCTTATATCTCGCTCTCCTTGTACATCCTTTAACATGATTTACCCCCTATAAATAATGCCGCTGGTTTTAGTCTCCCAGACTTGCACCTCATAAAGCTTGTAATTTTCACCTTTTAAAGGTTTTTCTATTTGCTGCCAAGCCCACATAGCAATGTTTTCTGCCGAAGGTTGCGGCAATAAATCATTAAGGCAGGAATGATCCAATTTGCTAACAACTAAATCTTGCACGATTTTCTTTAATTCCAGAAAATCAATAACCATACCTTCAGCATCAGGTGTCCCTTCTACTTGCACAACTAGTTTATAAGTATGACCATGTAAGCGCTCACATTTACCGTGATAATTGGGCAGAAAATGCGCAGCATCAAATTCGAATTCTTTAAGACAAATCATATGGTCCCCTCCTCTTGATCAAAACCATTTTGACGTAGGGCTTCATAGAGAACAATAGCCGCTGAATTAGATAAATTAAGTGATCTTGCTTCGTTAATCATAGGAATACGAACACAAGCTTCTTCGTTTTCCAAACGAAATTTTTCCGGCAGCCCTGCCGTTTCTCTCCCAAAAATCAAAAGTGATTCAGGTCCATATTTTACTTTTGTGTAAGATTTATGGGCATGGGTAGTCAAAAGAAATCTTGGATTATCGGGATATTTTTCTAAAACTTCATAAACAGAATCATAATAATGAATGTCGACTAAATGCCAATAATCTAGTCCTGCTCTTTTTAAATGCTTTTCATTAACCGAGAAGCCCAGCGGGCGTACTAAGTGCAAATGACAAGCCGTCGCGGCACAAAGTCTAGCAATATTACCTGTATTTCCGGGGATTTCCGGTTCAACTAAAACTATATGCATGTATTTTTACCTCTCTTTTCATTTTACCATATTTCACTGCCAGAAACTGCTATAACCTGCTTCATCTTTTCATGAATATCTATAATTTTTTCGCTATACTTACTACCGGTAGCCCATTTTCCATTTAGTTGCGACCAATAGGTGAACACACCAGTTTTCTTTTTACCATTGTGCACTAAATAATAACGTGGATCAATTATTTTGGTCTTTGGTGACGCCAAAACGGAATAGGCCATAAGGTGTTGAATATGGGCTCTAACTCCTTCTAAGGGAGTTAGAAAATAGACGCCCCTAGTTGTAGCATTAGTAGTACCTAAACCACAATAGTTGTTTTGCTCCGGTACTACAGTGCCGCCAAAAGTGAAAAATCCTGTTTCTAAAAGGGCCTGGCAAAGAGCTATATCCCATTTTATTCCTTCACGTCCGGCCTCACGATAGTAATAATCTACAATTTGTCCCGGCGTTGCAAAAATAGGAAAATTATTATTATACATTTTTATAAATGCCGTGGCCTGCTCTTTAGTTACCTCACTTTTACCGGCAATAGTAATTTTTTTATAATTTGGTGGCAAATTATAAAACCCATTGGATGGGAAAAGCAACTTTTCAATAATTGCAAAACTAGCATCTTGCTGTTTTTTTATCGCAGTTTTACTTTTTATATTGTGTTCGCCCTTTGTAACGGTCACATCAACAAGAGGCAAATAATCGCCCTTAACGATAATTACCGTAGTTTTTTTAGGCATAGACATATATTTGTTGTCTTGCGCCCTTATTCCGCCTTGAGCATCAGCTTTGTATAATGCTGCGTGAGCATTGTTAGCAAAAAGTACTACACTACAGCACATAACCAACGTCATTGCACAACTAGTTATTTTTTTCATATATAAATTACTCCTTAGATTTTTTGGGGAACAAATATAGACTTAAAAACATCATAACACTGGCAACAATAATACCTGTAGATGTAGCATTTAAAAGCCACGGACCTTTTCCGCCTTGAGTAAATTGTAAAAACAAAGTCAATAAAACTCCTATACCTGCAGAACAAAAAGCTCCTTTGGTAGAAGCCCTTGTACTAAATAAACCAAACAAGAAAGGCGCTGCAAGAGATACCGTCATCAGAGAATAGAAAATAGAGAGGGCCGTAATAATATTAGCCATAAAATGTGCTACCACAATCCCAACAATACCACAAACAACAGTTGCCTTACGGCTAAAAGAAAGTAATTGTGTATCAGTTGCCTCAGGCTTAAAAAATGTTTTATATAAATCTTTGGAAATAGAAGTCGCCAGCATAAATAGAACCGTGTCAGCGGTACTGACCTCTGCGGCGAAAATTGCCGCCAAAGCTAAAGCCGCTATGCTAAAAGGCATCATTTCCTTCATGGCCGTTGGCAATGCTAACTCAGGATTTTTAAGTTCCGGAAAAGCAGCATAAGCACACATACCGATAATAAGCGGTAAAAACGCGAAAAGCAATTGTACTATACCATTAAGTAATGTTCCAATTTTTACTGCTTTAGTGTTTTTGGCACTATATACTTTGCCAATAAGTCCAGGTGAAATACAAAAAGCCGGAGTCAGCATCAGGAAATAGCCAATAATGGTCGTATATCCTATACCGTCCCAAGCAAAATAGGCACTAGTGTGCGCGACATTATTCATATTTTGCGCTATTGTACTTTGCAATCCGCTAAATCCACCCACATAGCTTAAGGCAAAGGGTGTTGCTACTACGAACCCTAATAATATAACTGCCAATTCTAAAATATTAACTATAGCTGCTGAACGCAGACCGCCGGCAGAAAAATAGAGTGTAACTACTACTGCGCCAATTATAATACCGTAGATTTTATCTATTCCGGCTACTACATCTAAAATCCAGGCAATGCCTATTAACTGTCCAGAAAAAAGTGCTAAAGTTCCTACTGCCATCATAGTTGAGGTAACCGCTCTAAACGCCCTTGCGTAACGCATATCCAAATAGTCGCCCATAGTATAAAGGTTGTATTTTTTCCCTGCTTCCCAAACTTTTGGTCCCACCACATACGCTAAGAGCAGTGACCCTAGACCAGAGCAACCAATCCACCACCAACTAGAGACTCCATATCGATAAGCTAATCCTGTTACTCCTACTGTAGATCCCGCACCTATATTTGCCGCTATTAAAGTAGTAAATAGAAGTGGCCAACCAAAATCTCTACTACCAACAAAAAAATCCGCAGCTCCTTTAACGTGCTTACCAATAAAATACCCCATACCAATCAGAAATAATGCATAGACAATTATTGTCATTAAATAAATATTCACCATTCCACTCCCCAACTAGGATTTAAACATCAAACTACTTGCATTTTACTGTATTTACCTTGCCTTGTAAAGAAAAATGGCAAAGCTAACGCCAATATATTATAATAGTAATACAAATAAAAAAAGGGGTTGATTGCATTGGTTAACTTTAAATTTATTCATCACGCCTGCTTTATCTTAGAAGATGATAAGGATGCTATTATTTTTGATCCGTTTTTAGATGGTAATCCCAATAATGTGCAAGCCGGAGACATTAAAGTTTCCCATGT
>JAQVYX010000078.1 GCA_029004715.1 Acidaminococcaceae bacterium
ATGAATTTCATAGCCGTGAAAAGGTTTACTACTTAAACTGCTGAAAATACCTTTAACTTCGCCAAAATGACCTTGTATTTGAATTGTGCGTTTTTTTTCAGCAAAGATGGTTTCTACAGGCAGCAGATTCATGCCTGGCACATCTCCCCCTGCTTCAACTCCAAAAGGATCAGAAAGGTTACGTCCTAAGATTTGGTAACCACCACACACGCCAAAAACTACCGTCCCATTACTTGCTTGTTTCATTACCTCTGCTTCTACACCGTTTTGTCGCATCCACAATAAGTCAGCAATAGTATTTTTTGTACCAGGGATGATAATCATATCAGGATGACCAAGCTCAGCAACAGATGAAATATAACGAACCGATACCCCAGGAATTATCTCGAAAACATTAAAATCAGTATAATTTGACATTTTAGGAATACGTACTACGGCAATATCAATGACCTTAACTTCTGCAGGTGTATTAAGGCGATCTGATAAACTATCTTCATCTTCAATATCTACTTGCATCATTGGTAATACGCCAATAACAGGTACCCCCGTTTTCTCTTCAATCATGCTCAATCCCGGTTTTAAGATTTCCAAATCGCCACGAAATTTATTTATAAGGATACCCTTTACCATGGCCCGTTCGTCTTCTTCCAAGAGCATTAAGGTACCATAAATGCTAGCAAAAACTCCTCCGCGATCTATGTCAGCTACCAAAATTACCGGCGCTTTAGCCATTTTTGCCATTCCCATATTAACGATATCATTACTCTTTAGATTGATTTCAGCTGGAGACCCTGCTCCTTCAATCACAATAATATCGTTAGTAGCAGCTAAAGAATTATATGCTTTTAAAATCTCTGTTATAAGCTGTGGTTTAAACTCGTAGTATTCCGCCGCTTTCATAGTGCCAATTGCTTTACCATTAACGATAACCTGTGAGCCTTCGTCGCTGGTTGGTTTAAGCAAAATAGGATTCATCAAGGCACTGGGTTCAATATTTGCAGCTTCTGCTTGTACTACTTGAGCTCTGCCCATTTCTGCCCCTGTACGTGTTATAAATGAATTTAAAGCCATATTCTGTGATTTAAAAGGCGCTACTTTATAACCATCTTGGTTAAGCACTCTGCATAATCCTGCTGTAACAATACTCTTTCCTGCATTAGACATTGTCCCTTGAATCATTAACGCCTTTGCCATTACTTATTTCCCCTCTCATAAAGAAAGCCCCAGATATCTTGATATGTTTTTATTGGTCTTATGCTTTCAAATCCGGCAACAGTTCCTGCAATAAAGGGAACCGGCGTCACCAAATGTTTTCCAGTCAAAGAGCTAGTTCCATGGTCACCGCAGATAAAAACTCTAGTTGTTACCGTAATATTTGTTAATACTTCTGCTAAAAATTCCTTGTCGATACGCGCGATAAAATCGGCTTTTTCCGTATAATTTTTCCTGTGCGCGGCTTCATCTGAACCATTAAAATGTGTCATAACAAAATCGTGTGTTTGCAGCATTTGCAGGGTAACAGTCGCTTTTTCTTGTAAATCTGTGTCTGTTTCGCCGGTTGCACCTATCAATTTAGGTCGTTCCATTTTTAAACTATCAGCTATACCCTTCACTATTTCCGCCGAACAAATAGTTGCTCCTAGCATGCCGCAATGAATTTGAGAAAATGCTGGCATAACTGTTCTTACTGAAGCTCCCCAAGGATACAATTCATAATGCACACCATTTTTTTCCAACTTACGCATTTTTTCTCTAGCCTGTATTAAAAAATCCTTTAAGACCAAAGAATTATTCTTTAAATTAAACAACAATCCTTCAATGTTTTCTCCCACACTTTCATGAGGAGGTTTTACTGCCATTTTCTCCATAAATTCGCTGTTTTTGTCGGTAATAAGTAAATTGCGATAGCCTGAGAGATGTACACATTCAATATTTTTACTGCCTTGAGCTATCAACAGTGCTACTTCCTTCATCTGCTTTAAAGTAAGTCCTTCACCATTAAATGAAAGCAGCTTGCCCTCTCTATCTACAGATACTAGATTGCAGCGTAAGACCATTTCTTGTTCTGTTATATCTCTATGTTGCGCTAGCAGTTCTAAATAGGCCCTATTAGTAGGGAAGTCCCTAGGATGTACACCCAATAAACGCAAAATACATTTTAGGCTTTCAGGGGCAAAATCTTTTTCACATATACTAATATCACCACGAATACCGTTCGCAGCCAGTTTATCCATATTCTTATGCAGCGCATACTCAAAAGGTGATTTGTAATCCAGGGCGGGTATTAGTTCATCGCCTAGACCATCAATTATGATTAACAGTGACTTCATTAGCAATTATTTCCTTAATAGCTTTAATAAGCTTTCTATTTTGTGTTTTTGTACGTACGGCAATCCGTACAAAGTTTGCATTAAGACTAACATAATTTTCGCATTTGCGAACTAAAAATCCTTTTGCCTTTAGCTTATCCGGGAATTTTTTTATTTGTGGTACAAATAAAAAAATATAATTTGCCTTCGAAGCAAATGTTTTTATACCTAACTTACTCAAGACAGCAAGAAGATTACTACGTTCTTCTTCTACATAAATTTTAGTTCTTTCCAAATATTTTTTTTGCTCTAAGGCAGCAATTCCAGCTGCTTGCGCTAATGTTGAAACGCTCCAATCCTGACTGTTTTCACGACAAGCATCAATTATACCTACGTTGCTAGTCAACAAATATCCTAAACGGACTCCAGCCATAGCAAAAGTTTTCGTGAAAGCGCGCAAAATAATCAAGTTTTTATACTCAGTTAAATAATTTTTCAAAGAATATGCTTCCTGTTCAGAAACAAATTCCATAAAACATTCATCCACTAAAAGTTTAGCTCCGACTTCTTGTGCCTTTTTTACAATATCCAGAATTATTTTTTTGCTGGTCAATTGGCCTGTAGGATTATTGGGATTACAAATTACAACCAAATCAATGCCAGGCACTATTTGCTTTAAAATATCTTCTTGAACTGCAAAATCATGTTCAGGTTTTAATATATAGTAAGAAAATTTGCTGCCAGCTGTGGCAAAAGCTTTTTCGTAATCAGCAAAAGTTGGAGCTAAAAGCAAAGTATTCTTGGGTCTAAGGGCAAGAGCTAATTTGAAAAGGAGGTCGGCAGCACCATTGCCGGGCAAAATGTTACCAGCTGCAAGCTGCCAATGTTCCGCTAATTTTGCGGTAAGTTCTCTGCAAAAAGGATCTGGGTAAGCACTACAAGAATTTGCTGCTGCGCGAATAGCATCCTTAACTGCTTTAGGCATACCCAAAGCATTAACATTAGCAGAAAAATCTATAAAATTACCGTTCTGTGAATACACATCTCCGCCGTGCACATATTTATACATCTTATCATTCCTTTAAAGTTTAAGATAAATTAGTTTGCTAAACAAAAAACAAACAATAGCAATACAAGCAGTATAATACAAAATTTTATTTGTAGTTATTATATCCTCAGCAACAACTGCTCTTAAGTTATCACCAATAGTTTGCTTGGGTACAAATTTTTTAAAATAAAAATGCCCGCCACCTAATTGCACACCTAAGGCCCCAGCAACTACAGATTCTGTTTGCGCAGAATTAGGGCTCAGATGATTATAACGGTCCCTCTTAAATATTTTCCAAGCTGAAATATGATTTAAATGTAAAAAATAAGCAGCAATTAGCATGAATACAGCAGATAATCTTGCCGGAATAAAATTAGCGATATCATCTAGTTTCGCAGCATAACGTCCTATGTATAAGTATTTTTCATTTTTATAACCAATCATAGAATCCATAGTATTGATTCCCTTATATAAAAAAGCTAAGGGCGCGCCACCAATAAACATGAAAAACATAGGAGCGATAGTTCCATCAGCTGTATTTTCTGCAATAGTCTCTATAGTAGCCTTAATAACTTCTTCCTTACTTAATTCAGCGGTATCTCTGCCTACTATCCAAGATAACCTTTGGCGAGCTAGTGGCAAATTATCTACCTTTAACTGTTTATAAACTTCCATACTTTCGTATTTAAGACAACGCGTAGCAAAAATTTGATAAAACATTATAACTTGCAAAACAAAAGCTAACCATGGATTTAGCTTTTGTGCAAAATACAAGATCATGTATGGGATGCCAAAAGTAAAAATCAAAACGATAACCACTAAAATAAAACCACCAAATAACATAAGCACATTGTCATCTTTAAAAAGCTGGCGACACTTTCTTTCTAAAAAACTTATCAAGTTTCCTATCAATATTATGGGATGCGGTAACCAGTGAGGATCTCCAAAAAGAAAATCTAAGAAAAACCCACAAATAATCGCTACAACTGTTAGCATTTCTTATCTCCCTGCTCACATAGCTTTTTTTTGTATCCTGCGCAAGCTTGGACAAAACTTCTAGCAAAGTCAACATTGCCCCACAAATGCATATGAGGGTAGCCTGCATACATCGTATCTGTAACATGTGACGAAGGCCACTGTCCCCTTCCTGAGGCTTTACAAGCTAAAAATCCATCTCCATTTGCAGAACTGTCAGAATAATGAAATTCATGAGCGTTAATTTTTCCACCAGCCTTAGTTAAAACATTATTTTTTTGTGCTTCCAGTGTAATATAGCCAAAATGTTTTAAACTTTTAGTCATAAAGGTCTCGCCTTGTATAGCGCCAACCCATTTATATATTTGATTGTTTTCCTTGTAAGTTTCCAGCAAATACATAAAACCACCACATTCAGCAAAACAAGGCATCTGAACTGCTAAAGCATTTTTTATTTCTTTAAGCATTGGTTTATTTTCTGCCAGTTCGGCAGCATATATTTCCGGATACCCTCCCCCTAAAATAATGCCGTCACATTGTGGTAATTTCTTATCAGTCAAAGGACTAAATGGAAGAAATTCCGCACCAAGTTCTGCCAATAAATCTAAAGCGTCTTGATAATAAAAACAAAAAGCTTTATCTCTTGCTATAGCAATTTTAATTTTTGCTATAGGTTCAATATCTTGCTGCTCATATTCTAAAGCCGGTGCTGTTTGAGCCAGTTTCAAAATTGTTTCTAAATCTATACTTTCAGTTGCCTGCGCAGCTAATCTATCTACTATATATTGCAGATCTTTAACTTCTTCTGCTGTAATTAAACCTAAATGTCGGCTCTCAAAGCCACAATCGTCCATATTAGGCATATAGCCTAATAATTTAATACCTGTTTCTTGTTCTATGACCTCTTTATAAAACATATAACTCATAGGTTTTACGTTATTTAAAATAACACCTTGAATATTACTATCACTTCGAAATTCTTTGAATCCCTTAATAAGAGCCGCTATTGAGAGCGAGGCGCCCTTACCATTTACAACTAATATAACCGGAGTCTTAGTAACAGTAGCTAGTTCATAAGCACTGCCCTTAGATGTTTTGCCCAAACCATCATAAAACCCCATTGCGCCTTCTAATACGGCGATGTCGGTTTTGCAGGCATTTTTAAACAAGAGGTACTTTACAGTTTCTTTCCCCAACATGAATAAATCAAGGTTGCGCGAATTTGCACCTACAACTTTGCTATGAAACATGGGATCAATATAATCAGGTCCGGATTTAAAAGCTGCCGTACTAATTTTTTTATTAATTAATGCTTTTAGTATTCCACAAGTAATAGTGGTTTTGCCACTGCCGCTATTGGAACCTGTAATCATAATACGTGGAATATTTCCTAACATAGTCATACCTCTTTTTTTACTGCTGTAATGATATAAATTGGATTTTGTGCCATCATCAAATTATATGTCCCTAATTTTTTAGAACGAGCAATGAAAACATTAACTATTTCCAAAGAAAAATCCTTTTTATCTTTATAATATGATGTAATTTCTGCTAAAGTTTCTAATGTAATAGCATTCATAACAATACGGAGTTTGCTATTCTTAGCATACAAGGTATTTAGCATAGAAGACAAATTGCCACCGCTGCCACCAATAAAAACGCAGTCAGGAACAGGTGTCGTTTTTATTTCTACATCCGCTTCTCCTAAAACAATATTTAGATTTTCTAAATTAAACCGTGTTTTATTCTTTTCTATTAATTCTACAGCCTCAAGCTTACGTTCAAAAGCATAAACAGTTCCGCTGGAAGCTTGTAGTGCCAATTCCACTGAGCAAGAGCCCGTACCAGCACCAATATCGTAAATGATATCTGTAGCCTTTGGTGCTAGTTTAGAAATAGATATGGCTCTTACCTCTTGCTTAGTCATGGGTACTTTTGTACGCACAAACATATCGTCAGCTAACCCATAGGTCTTACCACTAAGCATTTTGGGTTTTTCATTTATAATCATCATCACTGATAGAGACGGGAAACTCAGCTTAGAAAGTTCTTCGGCAGTACCTATCGTGATTTTTTCTTCCGGATAGGATAGGTTTTCTCCTACATATATTTGCACGTCACCTAAAGCATTAGTACATAATTTTTTGCACAACGTATTAACGTTATTTTCTCCTCCAGTGAGAGAAAATACCTTATGGTTTTGAAAAACAGCAGCAATAAGATTATTATTCCTGCCGTGCATACTAATAATTTTTGCATCATCCCAGGACATATTAAGCGCTTGCGCAAAATAAACTAAAGAACTAATACCGGGGCATCTTTTAACCTGGCAATTTGTTAATTTTGCCGTAATCGTCTTAGTTAAACTGAAAAAGCCTACATCTCCAGATACTAAAATACCTACAATATTTTCCGCAGGATCCAAGGCATTAATTATTTCCACAATTTCACTGGTTTTTATAGTTGCATGGATAGTTTTACCTGTAGTTTTGTAAAGCAACAGCATACGGTTATCACCAATTAGCACGTTACTTTTGGCAATAGCATCTTCTGCTTCTCGGGTTAACAAATTAGGATTTCCCGGCCCTATTCCTATAATATATACCTTTAGCATCGGCCTGCCTCCTTGGATAAAATCATCTCTATTTGGCTATATATTGAAGTGAAATCGTTCCCAATATCGCCTAGTTTACGTTTAATCACTACTAATTGTGCTCCAGCTTTAATTGCGGCAACTTTTTTTTCTTGAAATCCACCTGCATCACCTGACTCTTTAGTTACTACATATTTTGCTTTCGCTTCTTGAAACATGGCAACATTAAGTTGCTCACTGAAAGGACCTTGCATGCAAATTATTTTAGCTGGTGCAAAACCTAAATTATGAGCTTTTTCTAAAGAAGAAAGCATCGGTAATATTCGTAAAGTTACACGTTCATGATAATTAGGTATTTGCGCAAATAATTCCAAAGTCTTACTACCTGTAGTTAAAAAAATGTTGCCATCAACATGGCATAAGAAATCTACAGCGTCTTCGTAATCATTAACTTCGATACAATCACTGCTATCACCTGCAGGGCGCAAGAATCTAAGATAATTACTTTGTGTATGTGTGCAAGCTTTCTTAATAGTTTCTGTAACAATTGTAGCAAAAGGATGTGTAGCATCAATTACTAAACAAGGCTTATATTTATCCAGAAAAGACTCCATAGCTCCACAATCCATACGCGAAGGCTTTACCGTCAAGTTTTCCTGTGGTTCAATGAGCTGCGCACCATATTCCGTAGCTACAGAAACTATTAATTCCACATTTTTATTTGCAAAATATTTTATTAGTTTTCTGCCTTCACTAGTTCCCGCAATAATCCAAACAACCGGTTTAGTCTTCATTTAGTTTATAGCCTCGAGGTGTAACCAGTTTATTTTTAATTACCTCCGTTTGGGAATTACCAATAATAACAGTCGTAAACATATCTACCTCTTTATCGCTTAATTCGCCTAAAGTAGTTA
>JAQVYX010000079.1 GCA_029004715.1 Acidaminococcaceae bacterium
CTCGTGGACAGGTCTTTTTTCTCTACGTTATTCTCTACTCTGCTTTGCGTTTCTTCTTGGAAATGCTCCGTGGCGACTATGTTAAGCCTTTGTTTTTAGGATTAAAATCAGCCCAAGCTACTAGTCTTGTATTCATCATTGTAGCCACTATCTTGTTTTTTTGGTGCGGCTGGAAAGAAAAAAACAATCCAATTAAAACCACAAAAAATAAAAAAAATTAAGCCACTTCCTAGAAGTGGCTTTTTCATTTATAATGTAATTCCAGATTTCGGCAGACAAAACGCATCCATATTTACATGCTCTATTTTTAATAATTTTATTTTTTTATCAATGCCCCCTGCATAACCTGTCAGGTTGCCGCCAGTACCTACTACACGGTGGCAAGGAATAATAATGGAAATTGGGTTATGTCCAACAGCACCACCTACTGCCTGCGCTGACATTTTTTCTTTCCCCAATGCTTTGGCCATTCTCCTAGCAATTTCTCCATATGTGATAGTTTGACCATAGGGAATTGCAGATAAAATCCTCCACACTTGCTGGCGAAACTCCGTGCCCTTAGGAGCTAGAGGTAACACAATCGTAGGCTTATTCCCACTAAAATAACAATCAAGCCAAGCTACCGTTTTAGCAAAAACCGGCAACATCTTTATTGCGTATTCGTCTTTTAGCGTGGAAGCAAAATGTTTTTGTCCTTTTATCCATAAGCCGATAAGGTTTTCGCCGTCACTGGCCATAGTCAAAATTCCTAAGGGAGACTGGTAGGTTGCTGTATATAGCATTCTAATTTTCCTCCTTATATTCGTGTTATATATATATTATATTATAACATTTGCCAAAAAATGATACAACGAGATTACCCATTGTATCATCTGCAAATAAAAAGACTATTTTTATATTGTACTCAATAATTGCTTAAGTTTTTGTATCTCATCTTCCGATAAAGTTACTCCCTTGCCCATTTTTGCATGATCCGGTGACCATTCCCGTAAATCATAACGTGGTGCTCTATCATTCCAAGAAACTAAGTTAAGTTCTTTTTTCCACCCTTTGGTACCTTCGGCAACTATTCCTATTTCTTTGACAATTTCAAATTTTAACTCCGACATGAAAATACCTCCTAATTCTCAGTAAGATCTTTACTATATCTTCTAAAAACAGTATAACAAATTTTAAAAATAAATCCAGGATATAAACAAAATCGGTAAATTATGGGTAATAATTGGGGAAAATATTTTATACGACAAATTTAAAATATATCTATACCTGCTAATAATTAAATAGGTCAACTTTTAAATAAAATTGCTATCCAAATTACTAAAAAATAATAAAAGCCGCTCATTTGAGCGGCTTTTATTATTTTACTATCTCCTGTACTCGTCCTACAACTCCATCAGTAAGTCTTACTTTTATTCCACGAGGGTGCACTGCAGAATTGGTTAAGATATCTTTAACAATACCTTCTGTCAGCTTCCCAGTTCCTTGATGCTCTTTCCTGACCACCATAACATGTGTACCCGGTGATACATTTTTTCTAACAGTTCCTTCCATATGACACCTCCAAAATAATTATACCATTTTCTCGAAAAAATATCCCTAGTTGTAATTAGCTGCGTTTATGTTTGAACAAACAAATTAACATGACTGCTATTTTTAGAAAAATCTAAAACATTCTCTGCGGTAAGCGGATTTAAAACAGCGCCCATATTATTAAATAACTTTTCCGAAGCAACATCGGCTTGTTTTTTTGTTTTTAAAACTTCAACAATTTTAGCCTCTATAACTGCTTTACTATTGTAGAGCTTGTTTATTTCACTTTGATGCTTGTCAACTGCAGCCTTGGCTGAGCTAATATCTACAATCTGATATACTGGCACAATCCATTGTTTATAATAATTTGTAAGCCCTATTTCTCCTGTTTTAATCACATTGGCACTATACCATTTAAAATTTTGTGTCTCACTGGGAGGATTAACAATTTCTGCCCAACCTCCATTTTTTATGGAAACATACAAGGCATCATCCTTAAAATCTTTTATACCAAAATACTCAATATGTTTTGTTTTATTTATTTGCGCTTGCGCCGCATATATCTTAGCTTCTTCTTTTTGCACATTATCTTCCACGTGCATATTAGCAATTTCTTGGCTAAGTTCTTTTATCCGATCACTTGCTGTTTTTCTCTGTCTGACCCTAACTTCTAAAGCCTTAAAAAAATGGCTGTTTTGAGCCAAGATTGGCACATCCGGTTGATTTTGCAAAACATTTAGGTATTGCAATATTGCTCCATTATCATCTGCAATTAAGTATCGTTGTATTGCATAAATATCAGCTATGCCTTTTAAATTTTGGAGCATATTATCGGCCGCAAGTCCCCCAACATTGTATATCTGCAAAGCATCTATCTGCGTATCATAGTCTCCAGGTGCATTTCTACAAACGTTGAGAATACCATTTCCCTCCACCAATATTTTGTCTTTGAAAATATTGGGATTAACAGTTAAACCATTGTTTTGCAATAATTCCTGTAAACGCCTATTATTGTCATATATCTCGAAAAAGTTTGGCACTAATACTTTGCTAGCTGTAAAAGCACTAATCATAGCCTCTTTTTGCTGCACCTTTACATTTTTAGCTAATAAATATCCTGCCAAAGAATTTATATATTCTTTGTTTCCCAAGGAAATAATCGCTTTAGTGGCAACTCGCGTAACATTAGTAAAAAAAAATGAGTTTGCTCTAGCATCAATCATTTGCATAAGAGCCTTGTTATTATGTGCAGCGCTAAATTGCGCTACTTTGTATTCAGTAGGACCATTAGTATAAAACATTATGCCTGCGAATATACTGGCAACCACTAATAAGAAAACCAGGCTTTGTTTGGACCTATTTGGAGATTTAGCCAGTATAGTATTCTTAGCTAGTTCCAACAACCTTGTTGAATAAGAGTTTTTGGCCTTATTGACTTCCCCACCGCTCTCACTATCTGCTTCTTTTTTACTGCTACCCGCTTTCAACATTCGTCCACAGTAGTTACACTTTATAGCGCTTGCCGTAATTTGTTTACCACAATATGGACAAAATTTATGCATATTTACCGCTCCTTAAAACTATTTGTTTTAAATACTTTGACTCAAATGAATATATTTTGCAAAGAATTCACTTACCACATTGGGACAAGTTTCCATGTAGTACAAATAGCCTGAACGCGCAAATAAAGCTAGAACAATTAATAACAAGAGATAAACCTTTAAACCTCTAGTAAACACATAATATGCTACACTAAGATTTTCCTCGTGTGTGATATTATATTCTACCACGTCTTGTTTATTAAGATACCTAAATTTCTGTTTTAACTTTGTTGTGGTAAAATCACCAAATATGTTTAACCTTACGTTTACTTCAGGGTTTTCTAGCAACTTTTTAATCATATACTCCATTGTTGTGCACAAATTATTTAAAAATTCCTTATTGTTTGTAAAAACATTATAAGCGAAAATTTTTATAGAAACCTCACACATGCTTTGCGTCATTTTAGTTTTAAGATAAGGAAACTCATTTATTAGTTTACAATGCAATTCCCTAATGCGCTCCTGCTCATCATTTGTAAGAATCAAAAGCTTCGTAGAGTCCTTATTACTAAGCAAAATTTCTCCTGAAATATTAATCCTGTTATTTCCTGTATAGTTTTTCCACATTAGCATAAGCTTTTTAACCATTCAAAGTTCCTCCGTAATAATTTTTCCTTCTTACTGCTCTGCTAGGGCACTTCCGCAAAATTCACAAAATTTGGCATCGGTAGATACTAGTTCTTTACAATACGGACATTCTACCTTTGCTTGAGTTTTTTCTTCCCCCTGAGGAAGTACTTCGCTTTGGCAATATTTACATTTAGCAGCATCGGCACGAATAAGCTCTTTGCAATAAGGACACTCAACCATAGGTGTTTTTTCAATATCGGCTCCACAATACCTACACTTGACGGCATCACGTTTTATTACTTGACCACAATGAGGACAAATTGTGCCTCCTTCAAGAAAACTTTGGTGCACAACATTTTGCAATTTTTTAGTTTCTAACTTTCCAAGACTTTGCTCCACTGCTTTAATTTGTTTACTTGTAGATATTTCTCCCATAGCAACCCTATCTCTTAATTGCTGTTGCTCCATAGACACCTGTTCTACCTGCTCTTTTATTTTGTCATCTTTGGACAAAGCAAGTATAATACCTAATAGGATAGGACTGAAGAAAAAAGCACCGGCCCCCCAGAGAAAACCATTTTTACCTTTTGTAGTTGCAAAATAGCCAACTGCAAAACACAGAAAAAGCCAACTAAATGAATATCCATATAACATAATTATTTCTCCTTTGAAATGTTTTTTTGATTTCTTCTTGCCTGTTTTTATTGTATGTAGGCATATTTGCTCTGAGTATCAGTATACAACCAATGATTTAGCCAAGCAATACAAGGCACTAAAGTTTCACATCTTCACAATTTATACAAAATTTGCATCACAACTGTTAACTTTAGTTTGAACAGCTGTGATGCAATTAATATTTTTCTTATTTAATTACCAATTCTACGGGACAATGATCGCTTCCTAATATTTCAGTATGAATTTTGGCACTTACCATTTCGCCACGCAATTTTTCAGATACTAAAAAGTAATCAATTCTCCACCCAGCATTTTTCGTGCGGGCTTGGAACATATATGACCACCAAGAATATGCTCCCTCTAAGTCGGGATAGAAAAAGCGAAAAGAGTCTATAAACCCCTTAGACAAAAATTGCGTCATTTTGTTGCGTTCCTCATCTGTAAAACCGGCATTTTTATGGTTTGTTTTATAGTTTTTTAAATCTATTTCTTCATGAGCCACATTTAAGTCGCCACACACAATCGTTGGTTTCTTATTGTCTAGTTCTTTAACGTAATTTTGAAAAGCATCTTCCCACTCCATACGGTAAGCCAGGCGCTCTAATTCTCTTTTAGAATTAGGCGTATACACATTTACCAAATAAAAATTAGCAAATTCCGCAGTAATAACCCTACCTTCATGATCATGTTCGTCAATTCCTAAATCATATGTTACCTTTATAGGTTCTTTTTTCGTGAAAATTGCCGTACCGGAATAACCCTTTTTATCTGCACTATTCCAATATTCATGGTATCCGGAAAAAACAAATTCAGACTGTTCGCGTTGCATTTTTGTTTCTTGTACACAAAAAATATCTGCATCAGCAGCCAGCAAAAAATCTTGAAACCCTTTCGTCATACAGGCCCTAAGGCCATTCACATTCCATGATATTAATTTCATTGATTTTTACCCTTTCTCTTTAGCCTAGTAAATAAAAAATTCAAAACAAACAACAGTACCATACTTGCATATATATATTGTATCTCCGGTGCTTTAAATAAAAACGTTATACGAAAAGAAAAAAACACTGCTGCCAACAGCAAAAAACCTCCGTTAAATTTTGTTCTTTGTAAACCCTTGATCCCTTCAATAAGTAAACAAATAGCCAGCACAAGATAAAATAATGAGAGCAACGTGGAAGCATACAAGGTTCCTCTGAAAATATTTGCTGCCAATAAACTACTTGCAAAAATTATTATGGGCAGAAAGGTAAAGGCATGATAGGCTTTTCCCAAAATATGTTCCTGCCATAATGCTTTATAAAGATAAGCCCAGGCTATAAGTGCAGTAATCACATAAGCCACTAAGTAAGGTATACCAACAGCCCTAGCAGCCCAAAAATAAGGTGGCAAAAGATGCATGCCAACGACAAGTGCCCCGGCAGCACTGCCATAGACAAGATATTTAGCTAAAGGGTTATCCTCTTTACCTGCTAAGCGGCCAAACATAGACCCCAAACTCATTAATACTACCAATTTAGCTCCAGTAAACCAATCATAGGTACTGCCAAACACTCCCCATAAAAGCAGTACGCAGCAAACAAGGAGTAGAAACATTATATTGGTATCTCGGCTCTTAGTATCTTTATTCATAATAAGTAACTACCTCCCTCTTCTGTCTATATTGTACAACAAACAACTTACGCTTAGTAGTATTTTAGCCTTGTATTTGTTCCAAAAAGTCTAAACTTTTTAATGGTTTATCTGTTTGATATAAGATAAACTTATAAAGAATCTGTTCCAACTGCATAAGTTCTTGTCCGCGCACCGTAAATTCTTGTGGTTTGATAAAATCCAAATTCATAAGATTTTGCATAAGAGTTTTAGTACCTAAAGAACAAGGCAATTCGTCTCCGATAGCACAATTACTACATAAAAAACCTCCTTGGGCTAAACTAAAATACCCATCTTCATTAGGATTTTTTTGGCAACTAGTACATGCTGTCAAATTGGGTCCTAAACCACAGTAAACTAAAAGTTTAAGCAAAGTACTAATAGTAACTATACGTTTATTACGTTTTCCCAGCAAATTATATGCTTGTAGTAAAAGATCATAAATTTCTTCTTGTGGTTCGTGATCACCTGTAAGATTTTCTGTTACTTCATTTATGACAGCACCATATGAGAGCATCTCGATATCCACCTCTTCCGGAAGAAATAGGCTCTCACATTGACGTAAGACGTCCATACGAGCTCCCGGAGTAAAATGTGCAGATAGCTGGGCAAAGGGCTGTATTAAGCGTCCATAGGTGCTACGAGGGTAACGAGCTCCGAAAGCAATAAAAGCAATTTTACCATGAGCACGCGAAAAACAGACTGCGTATTTATCCGCAGTCTGCCAATTTTGTACCCGCAATATGAAAATATCGTCTTGGTATGCTTCCTTACTCATTATTTTTTGCTTCTTCCCCCGCATGAAGAGATGGAGCTACTTTTACCCTAAGCACCCTAAATCCCGTAGAATCAAGTACTTCAAAAGTATAGCCATCGACCATAACTTTATCACCATTTTTCGGTTGTCTTCCTAGAAGGCCAAAAACAAAACCGCCAACAGTGTCCTCCTCAGGCTCATCAAATTTTATGTTTAAAATTTCTGATACCTCATCAAGTAGAACTAATCCATCAAAAACATAGGAACCATCAGGATTGCGGCTAATTTCAGGTGCATCAGTATCATGTTCATCTTGAATATCACCGACTATTTCTTCTAATAAATCTTCCATAGTCACTAACCCTGCTGTTCCACCGTATTCATCAGCTACTGCCGCCATTTGAATATGTTTTTTCTGCATAATTTGTAATATTTTAGCAATAGACATACTTTCAGGAACAACTTCTATTAAACGCATAATCGTGCGCAAATCAAATTTTTCATTATCAGTATCAATATCCATCAGATCTCTTATATGAATCATACCAATAATATGATCTCTATCTTCTATACATAAAGGATAACGCGTATGTCCGGTCCTTCTAGTAACAGCCAAATTTTCTGATAAATCATCGTCGGCAAACAGGCAAACCATATCCTGTCTTGGCACCATCACCTCTCTAGCGACTCGATCAGCAAAGTCAAAAACATTATCAATCAAACGGCTTTCCACATGGTCTAAAACCCCTCCACGCTCACTAGCACTAACAATCATGCGTAG
>JAQVYX010000080.1 GCA_029004715.1 Acidaminococcaceae bacterium
GGTGGTGTTCATGTTCCCAATACGGCTAATATTGGTTTGTTTAAAATTTTATCTGAAGCCTCTACAGGAGCAGGTGTGCGTAGAATAGAAGCGGTGACAGGTCATGGCGCTCTTGCTTATACAAAGGAGGCAGAAGATATTGTTAAAGCTGCTTGCTCTATGCTTAAGGCTCGTTCAGGAGAAGTTATAGACCGTCTAGGCCTGTTACAAGAAGAGCTTAAAGCAGCAGAGCATAAAGTTTCTCAATTGGAAAACAAAATGGCTTCTGCACAGGTAAGTGATATTGATAGTCAAATAAGGACAATCAAGGGTATTAGAGTTTTAGTCCAAATAGTAAATGTTAATGATTTAGAAGCTTTACGTGCCTTAGGCGATAAAATGCGTGATAAGGTTGATGGTGTTGTAGTTTTAGCAGCAAAATTTGCCGAGGATAAAATTAGTATATTAGCTATGGCTACTAAAAAAGCCGTGGAGTCTGGTATTAATTCCGGCAATATAGTAAGAGAAGTAGCTAAGATTATGGGTGGTGGTGGTGGTGGACGCCCGGATATGGCACAAGCAGGCGGTAAAGATGCTAGCAAAATGAACGAGGCCATGGAAAAAGCTTGGAATATAGTTGAGAACTTAATAAAATAAAATTTTGTTTCACTAAATGTGAAAAAAGGAAGAAACCTTTTTGCTTCTTCCTTTTTTTTATATTTTTGTGGTAGAATGATGTTAGTAGCAAATATTGCTGAAGATATTTTTAGCGGTATGACCTAAGGAGGTCTTAATATGACTGATGTATCTCAAGAAACTATGATGTTTCAACCTGTAGCAGATAATAAGAATGTAGCTAAAACCATTCGAGAAGTTTCGCAAGCATTGGAAGAAAAAGGTTATAATTCCATTGACCAATTGGCTGGGTATATCTTAAGTGGTGATCCAACCTATATTACCAGCCATAAAGATGCACGCACAAAGTTGCGCCAGTTTGAACGTTATGAACTATTGGAAGAATTGGTTAAAGAATATTTAAAAGCGGATAAAGAATAGCTTATGAGAATAATGGCTTTGGATTTAGGGACAAAAACCATCGGAGTTGCCGTTAGTGACGTCACTGCGATGATTGCCCGTGGTGTGGAAACTATTAGACGCAAGGGAATAAAAAATGATTTCATACGGTTGCATGAGATTATAAAGCAAGAAGAAGTTGACACGATAGTTGTTGGCTATCCTAAAAACATGAATGGTTCAGTAGGCGAAAGAGCTTTGGTAAGCGAAGCTTTTGTGGAAGAAATAAAATCCCAATGCCCCGAAATGAAAGTTGTTTTGTGGGATGAAAGGTTGTCCACCGTGTCCGCAGAGAAAATTCTAATTAGCGCGGATATGCGCAGAGAAAAACGTAAAAAAATTATAGATATGATGGCTGCCGTAGTTATTCTACAAAATTATTTGGATAGTTTGCCCAAATAAAGAGAAGAAATTTGACACCCAGTGTGTATCTAGTATAAAATTATCTGATTAAAGAAAGGTTAGGTGCCAAAATGAGCGATATAGAAAAAGATATGCCTGAAGTAGAAACGGAAGAACAAATTGTTATAATGACGGATGAAGAGGGAAACGAATTTTACTATCGTGAGGAAATGGTTATTCCTGTAGACAATAAAAACTTTGCTATGTTAGTAGCTATTGATTCTTGTGAATGTGAAGATGCTGATTGCCATTGCCATGAAGAGGAAGACGAAGATCCGGATGTATTTATAGCCAGGATTGACTTTGATGAAAATGGTGAACCGGTTTATTTAGATCCTACAGACCAAGAGTTTGAAGCGGTTCAAGCTGCTTATGAAAAAATGGTAGCCGAATAAAAAGGTTTCAAGCCGGGCAGTAGTAACTACCCGGCTATTTTTAATTTTTAATGGAGGCTAGCGTAATGATTAAAAAGTTTCTGCCAATAATTGCAGGGTTAGTGTTGGCACTAGCCGTAGCCGGTTATTGGTATATGAACTATTTTAATAATAATGCGGAGTTAGCTACAGGCCAAAAAATTCAATTTATAGTGAAGCCTGGTATGACAACGGCTGATATTGCTACTATGTTACATAAATTGAAATTGATAAATACACCTGAATCTTTCCGTATGGCGGCAAAAATTCGTGGTTTAGATAATTCTCTGCAAGCAGGAGAATATGAAATCATAACAGGAATGTCAAATAAAGAGATTGTTGATATATTGTCCAAGGGTGAAGTGTATTATTCAGTATTTACAGTACCGGAGGCTTATACCATTAACCAAATTGCTGCAAAACTTGAAAAAGAGGGTTTAGGTAAAGCATCTGCGTTTAAGGATGCAGCCAAAAATTATACACCTTATACTTATATGGAAACCAATGATCCCAATGTTATTTATAAGGCTGAGGGGTTTGCTTATCCGGCAACATATTATTTAACATCAGGTACCAATGAAAAAGATATACTGACTATGATGGTCAGGGAGTTTAATGGTAGATTAACAACTGATATACGTGAAAAAGCTAAAAAAGAGCATTTGAGTGTACGGGATTTAGTTAATCTTGCAGTAATGGTAGAAGATGAAGCTGTGTTTCCAGAAGAACGTCCTCTTATAGCCGGTGTTTTTTTGAAACGCCTTGGTATTTATATGCCTATTCAGTCAGATACTACGATTCAGTATATTTTAGGCAGGCAAAAAGAAAACTTGACTATTGCCGACACAAAAATAAAGTCACCCTATAACACTTATCAAAACCCCGGGCTACCGCCGGGGCCTATAGGAAATCCAAGTATTGATGCCATTAAAGATGTTCTTAATGCGGAGCAAACTGATTTTTTGTATTTTGTAGCTGATAAAAGCGGTCATCATCGTTTTAGTAAAACTTATGCGGAACATTTGCAAAAAATAGAGGAAATAAATGAAGAAAAATAAAATGAAATTTACAGTAAAAACAGGGGATACTATGAAAAAACCAGAACTTTTAGCTCCGGCAGGGAGTATGGAAAAATGTAAAATAGCCTTGCTCTACGGCGCTGATGCGGTATATTTGGGTGGCAAAAGTTTTGGCCTTAGGGCCTTTGCCAGCAATTTTTCTCTGGAAGATATAAAAATAGCGGTAGAGTTTGCCCATAGCTTGGGTAAAAAGGTCTATGTTACAGTTAATATTTTCCCTCACAACGAGGATTTGGTTGCTTTGCCTGAATATTTACAAACCTTAGCCGCGGTTAAAGTTGATGCACTTTTGATTTCGGACCTTGGTGTATGGTCTTTAGCTAGAAAAATAGTTCCTAATATGTCTTTGCATGTTAGCACTCAAGCAAATGCTTGTAATTGGGCGGCAGTTAATGCTTGGCAAGAATTAGGTGCGGAGCGGGTTGTTTTAGCAAGGGAATTATCCTTAGAAGAAATGCGGGAAATAGGAGAAAAATGCCATGTGGAATTAGAAGCCTTCGTACATGGAGCTATGTGCATATCCTACTCGGGGCGTTGTCTTTTAAGTAGTTATTTTACAGGACGTGACGGGAATCGTGGAGCCTGCGCGCAAGTTTGTCGTTGGGAGTTCCAGCTAAAAGAAAAAAATCGCCCTAATCAGGCTTTTGATATTGCTGAAGATGAAAGAGGTTCTTACGTTTTAAATTCTAAGGATCTTTGCTTAATTGATTATCTACCCCAATTGATTAGTGGTGGAATTACCAGCTTGAAAATAGAAGGTCGCATGAAAAGTGTCCACTATGTAGCTACTGTCGTAAGCGCTTACCGTAAGGCTATAGATAGTTATTGTGCTGACACTGAAAACTATAGTGTAAATCCATCTTGGCGACAAGAACTGGAGAAAGTTTCACATAGGCCTTATACTGATGGTTTTGCTGTACATAAGCCGGATACTAATAGCCAGGTTTATACAACGTCTTCTTACGAACAAACTCATGACTTTGTAGGTATTGTACGTTCTTATGATAAGTTGAACAAAAGAGCATTAATTGAACAACGTAATAATGTTACTAATGGTGCTGTTTTAGAAGTATTAACGCCTAAAGGCGAAATATTTTCTTTGCAACTTGCGGACATGCGCAATGAAAAGAATGAACCTATTACTGTAGCACCGCATGCACAAATGTTATTTACTATTGCTACCGATTGCCCGTTGCCTGAATATTCGTTGCTAAGAAAGGAGATACGCTAATATGTCTGCTAGTATATTATATTTGCAGGTAGAACCATCTTTAATAACAGATGTAAATCGTATCTTTGAAGGTTATGAATATTTGGCTCTAGTTAGTACGGTGGACAGAGCAAAAGGAATTATTAAATTAAGAGCAACTCCTGATACTATGCCTGAAGTAAAAGAAATAGTAGAGCATTTACCCGTCTTTGTACAAGTTTTAACGGATTTTAAGGAAGTTTAATAGGCAAATGCGCTAAAATATGATAAAATAATTAGGTAATTTTACGTGATGAAAAACTGGGGAAGGTGACATATTGACTCCAATGGAAAAACTGCTTGCTTTGTTGGATGAGCAGAAATTGACAGGAATTTTTGTTAAGGGAGATATCTCTATACGCTATTTTACCGGATTCACCGGCGGTGATAGCCTTTTGTATGTAGATGATAATCGTAAGATAATTATTACTGATTCTCGTTATACCTTGCAAGCAAAAAATGAAGCGCCTGAGTGCGAAATTATTGAACATAAAGGCGGCTTTTGGTCAGAGGTTGCAAAATTAAACCTTAGTGGTACGTCTGCTCTAGATGGAGACTACTTTTCTTATTCAGAACAATGCGCATTAGCGGCAGCGGTGCCCAATGTTACTTTTAAAAATATTAATTTAGTTTCTCTTCGCCAAGTTAAAACTCAAAGGGAACTAGACCTCATTGTTAAAGCAGTAGAAATTTCAGATACAGCCTTCACCCAGCTTATTCCATGTATTAAAGAAGGAGTAAGCGAAATGGAGCTGGCTGCACAGTTGGAATTTAATATGCGCAAATTGGGATCTGAAGGCGTTGCTTTTGAAACTATCGTAGCCTCCGGTGCTAGAAGTGCTTTACCACATGGTCTTGCTACAGCAAAATTGGTGACAAAGGGTGATTTTATAACCTTTGATTTTGGCGCGGTTTACAAAGGTTATCGTTCAGATATTACACGCACACTTGTCATGGGCAGGGCTTTTGATTGGCAACGCGATATTTATGAAATAGTTCTGCAGGCAAATTTGCTAGGTGAAAGCACTGTGAAAAGTGGAATAACTGGTTGTGAAGTCGATGCTAAGGTACGCAAATTTATAGCTGATAGTGGTTATGGAGCGTATTTTGGACATGGGCTAGGACATGGTGTGGGACTAGATATTCATGAAAAACCGGTGCTTTCACGTAGTGGCGGCGAAGTATTATTACCAGTAAATTCAGTAGTAACCGTAGAACCAGGGATATACATACCCGGTAAAGGCGGGGTCCGTATAGAAGATACAGTGGTTGTAACACAAGAGGGGTGCCATGTTTTGACGGCTACGCCAAAGCAACTACAAGAAATCGGTTAATACTTATCAAAATTTGGAGGTTATTTTATGATTTCAACGAATGAATTCAAGACAAATGTAACAGTAACAATTGATGGTGATGCATGGCAGGTTGTTGAATTTCAACATGTAAAGCCAGGTAAAGGAGCGGCTTTTGTTAGAGCTAAGATGCGTAATCTTTGTACCGGTTCCGTAGTTGAAAGGACTTTTAATGCAGGCGAACGTTTGCCCAAAGCTCATGTAGAACGCCGTGAGATGCAATTTCTTTATGAAGCTGATGGCAGCTATTGCTTTATGGATAATGAAAGTTTTGAACAATCTGAGCTTACTAAAGACCAATTGGGAAGCTCTGTTAATTTTTTAAAGGAAAATATGGATGTTAAAATCATGGTTTATGAAGGGCGCATATTAGGTATTGATTTACCTAACACGGTGGAATTGACTGTGGCTGAGACAGATCCTGGCATCCGTGGAGATACGGCTACAGGTGGCAGTAAAAACGCTAAAATGGATACCGGTTATGTTGTAAAGGTGCCTTTGTTTATTAATGAAGGCGATGTACTTAGAATTGATACTCGTAGCGGTGAATATATCGAAAGAGCGTAACACAAAAAAGCAGTTCACATTAAATGTGAACTGCTTTTATTTGCAGAGAAACCAATAATCTAGTTATTGCGCCTGAGGAATTTTCTCAGACTTAGCAATATTTAAACGAATTTTCTCACAACAAGTCTTAAATTCTTTTAGTTCCTCAGGAGGCAAGTTATACTCGATAACTTCTTCTATACCATTGCCACCAATAAGAGCCGGACAACCAGCGAAAATACCGCTTTCACCGTATTCTCCATCCAAGGGGGCGCTACTTGCCATAATACGTTTTTCGTCATGATAAATGGTATTAACCATCATAGCCGCAACTGAACAAATACCATATTCAGTACAATGCTTGCCCCTATAAGTAACCCAGCCACCATTAATAGTGCGTTCACGAATTTCAGCTTTATTAAAAGTGAATTTAGGATTTTCTTCCAGGTCAGCTAAAGGCTTGCCACCAAAATTAATTAAAGACCAAGGTACCATTTGAGCAGCACCATGTTCGCCCATCATGTAGGCAGTAATAGATTTATGATCAATACCTGTTTGCTGTGCGATTGCTGAAACTAGCCGTGAAGTATCAAGGCCTGTTCCTGTGCCCATAACATGTCCCTTGGGTAGCTCGCTTAGTTTGGCAATAAGAGCGGTAATTACATCACAAGGGTTAGTAATGTTTATATAATAGCCCTTAAAGCCACCTGCTTTAATTTTAGGAATATAATTTTTTACTTGCGCAACGGTGAAATTCATTTCATCGTCACGGTTACCGGTTGCACAAAGAGCAATGTCGCCAATACTATTAACAATTATGTCACATTTATTCAATTCCTCATAAGTTGCAATTTGATAATCAACATGATGAGGCATAAATTTTACGGCATCCATTAAATCTTGACGTTCACTGATTAGTTTCTCTTGGTTTTTATCACAGAGCAATATTTCATCTGCAAATCCTTGAATACCAAGGGCATAGGCAACGTGAGCACCTACATGACCAAGGCCGACAACACCAACAATTCTTTTTTTAAATACCATTTTAGAATATCTCTCCTTTAAAATAAAAATATAAACATATAGTAAATCAATTCGTTATATTTGTGTAAATTCCTTTAAAAATACAAAAAAGTGAAAATCATATTTAAACTCAAATGAAAATGTAAAATATGGAACACCAAATTAGAATTTAGTTTAATATTTATAAATTATACTAAAAAGTTTTAGAAAATGAAAAAAGACTCTCAGAAATCCGAGAGTCTTTTAATTTCCATGGTCGGGGTGACAGGATTCGAACCTGCGGTCTCTTAGTCCCGAACCAAGCGCGCTACCAAACTGCGCTACACCCCGTTAATGCACTCACTTATTATAAAGGCTGG
>JAQVYX010000081.1 GCA_029004715.1 Acidaminococcaceae bacterium
TAAGAGCAGACCATCCTTTCTTTATTTCTTAGACGACTTAATTGTACTGGATATTTCGCTCTTATGTTCATTTTTTGCGTAAAAAAATGTTGGAGTGATTTCTCACCCCAACATTTAGTATAGAACCTTTATAAGAACGTTTTATTTCAGTATTGCTTCAAGATAACTAGTAGTCTTAATTTATAAAAAATTATTTGCTAATTACTATAATTGTATTTACCAAAGCATAATTTATCAGGTGTTATTAGCAACAACGGCACCAACAACGCCGCCAATAATTAAGCCAGTAACTAAATTACCTGTATCACTATGACTTTCTCTGTCCTCATGTCTATGATGGTCAATCCTTCGTTCTTGTCGATGGTCGTGATGGCGAGGAGATGCTTCTGCGGTCACTGCTAAACTTGTGAAACCCATAAATCCTACCAGTATAAAAGCTGCTATTAATCTTTGTGTGTTTTTTGCTAACATAATACTCACTCCTTTTATTTTCCAATCGGTTGTTTTCAGTTCCTATTACTAGAATACTAATAACATGTGTCGAAACCATGTCAAAATCAAAATGTTATTTATTTTTATAAATATAGCTGTAAGGTTTATATTTGTCTTTGCCATAAAATAGTGAGCAATAATCTAATGCTGGACTATATTTCTAGATAATACAAAGAGAAAACGGGGGAGATAAATAGAAAATACAGGTTTTTAGTGAATTTTTTATATTTAAGATTATGATAGAATAAAATTGTAAACGTAAAATATTCAAGGGAATACTGCTAAAACTAGTAGGGGAAAAGATAAATTTATTAAAAATGATGGGGGGGAACTCATTGTATTACAGTTCATTTTATAATTAATTCTATTCGTGCCCATGCATCTCACCGCATAAAAAGTCAGGAGAAGATGCGTTCAACCTTGTATAATAATGTTAAACGAAAGGTGGTAAAACGATTTGAATTGGATAGCAGGCATACAAAATGCCATTGACTACATGGAAGAAAACATAACACAAGAGTTGGATTATAATGAAATTGCAAAGCGAGCGTGCTCATCAAGTTTTCATTTTCAACGTGTGTTTGGAATTCTTTGTGGATACACGTTAGGTGAATATATACGTGGTAGACGGCTTACGCTTGCTGGAATGGAACTTGCATACTCCGATAGTAAGGTTATAGATGTTGCATTGAAATATGCCTATGACAATCCGGAAAGTTTCAGTAGGGCTTTTGTGAAGTTTCATGGTATTAAGCCATCACAGGCTAAAAATGCTGGCGCAAATCTAAAATCTTTTTCAAAACTTTTCGTTAAACTTGTTTTGGAAGGCGGAACTATTATGAATTACAGAATCGAAGCAAAGAAAGCATTTAAGGTAATTGCAAAAACCAAGTCTTTTTCAACGAAGGATGATTCGAATTTGCAGGAAATTCCGAAATTTTGGACACGTTCGAAAACTGATGGAACTATTGCAACCTTGTGTGGTTATGGCGTAGGCTCAGAGTTTGAAGGTAAAGTTTTAGGCATATGTTACGGAGATGGTTGTGATAAAGAATTTACTTATTCCATAGCTACAGGCTACAATGGGAAAAAGCCAGTGCCTAAAGAATTCTGTATAAATGAAATGCCGGCAAGGACATGGGCTATATTTAAATGCAAGGGAGCAATGCCGGAGGCTATACAAGATCTTTGGCGTAAAATTTACACTGAATTTTTTCCAACTTCAGAGTATGTGCCAAAAAATGAAATAGATTTTGAATCTTATTCTGCCGGTGATATGAATTCAGTGAATTATGAAAGCGAAATATGGGTTGCGGTAGAAAAACAATGCAAATAAGGATGAAATATGTAGATATAATGGCTATGAACGCAGTAAAAGATAGACTCAGTTTATTTTGAGGTGTTTTTTATATTACGGTGATTATTTATATATGTGGCAATGTGACATGGTTACAGAGAATTTCTATATAAGTTGCTATAATTAATAAACATAAGGTGATAAGCAAATAAGATCATCTTAGGGTAGGAGGAAGAGTAATGTTATAGATAATCTTATTGGTACAGTAGAGTTAATAGGCATAATAGAGCCATATGAGTATAAAAACGGAAGTTTAAAGACTTCTAAAAATATATCGATGGGAAATTTATTAGAAAATCTTGAAAAGTATTTGCTTAAAGAAATGACCTATTATCTCATATGCCGTTCAGGAGCAATAAATAGTAGGACTGCAAAAAAACTTGTAAAACAAGGATTCAGCTTTATTAATGCCACACGTGGTATGGTTTCGTATTCCGGACCTAATAGGAAGTAATAGAGGTTTTAAAATAGCCATATTTGTGGTGTTAAAATATATAAGCATAAAATTGACAGTTACTTAAAATTAAGAATATGAAAAGGAGAGAATAACATGAGCGTATTAAAAATAACAAAGGATAATTTTGAACAAGAGGTTATGAATTCAGATAAGCCGGTATTATTGGATTTTTGGGCGTCTTGGTGTGGGCCTTGCAGAATGGTGGGGCCTATAGTTGAGCAGATAGCAGATGAGACCGCAGATAAAGTGAAGGTTGGTAAGGTAAATGTGGATGAGGAACAAGAGCTGGCACAAACCTTTAATGTTTCGAGCATTCCTACGCTTATAGTTATGAAAAATGGCAAGGTAGCTCAAAGCGTTGTAGGTCTTAGATCAAAGCAGGCTATATTAGATATGCTTAAATAGTCAGTAAAGTGTAGGAGATAAAAATATGCAGCATCATTTTGATGTTAATAATAAGAAAAAGCTAGATAGTCCTAAACGACGGGAGATGCTGCCACCTAGGACTATTTTGACTAAAATTGGTTTAAAAGAAGGGGATATTTTTGCGGATATAGGCTGTGGAATTGGTTATTTTTCCATTCCGGCAGCAGATGTGATTGCTCACAAAGGTATTGTTTATGCCCTTGACGTGCAAGAAGAAATGCTTGAAGAACTTGAGAAGAAAATCAAAGAAAATAAGATAGACAATATTAGGCCCATTATTACGGAGAAGTACAATTTTAAATTAGAAGATAATTCTGTTTCCTATGCATTCATTTGTACTGTTTTGCATGAAATTGATGATGTTATAGCTTTTATCAATGAGACAAAACGTATTCTTGCTGTAGGGGGTAAAATCGCTGTTGTCGAATGGAAAAAGGCAGAAAGTGATTGGGGACCGCCTGTAGATCATCGACTGGATAGCAGCGATGTAAAAATAATGCTGAATGACGCTGGGTTTAAAGAAATAGAAAATTTAGAACTTAATGAATATTTTTATATTGTTACAGGGACGCTAATCTATAAGTGAATAATTAAAAGGCAGAGTTTAAAAACTCTGCCTTTTAATTATTCACTATATAAAATTTAGCAATTTTTCTTTATTAATAATGTGAATTGCTCCTCGCGTTTGTTCAATAATTCCTTCTGTTTGAAAAACTTTCAGCATGCGTGAAACAACTTCTCTGGCACTGCCAATGTATTTTGCTATTTGCTCTTGAGTTATATGCAGCTCAGTTGAATTTGTTTTTTTCATTTCGTTCAACAAAAACATAGCGAGTCTTTTATCAAAACGCATAAAAAGTATTTGTTCCATTGCTTGCATAATGTTTGAAAAGCGCTCAATTGTCTTTTTATAAGTGAAGTTTTCAACATATACGCTTTGGGTGCTGAGTTTGCTAAAGGCGGCAATGTTAATTAGGTAAGCATCTGTGTCAATTTCAGCATCAATATGCACATCAAAGGTGATGCTTTTAATCATACAGGAAGCTGACAATACGCAAACATCAGTAGGTACAAGGCGATATAAGGTTATTTCACGGCCATCTTCTGATAATATATAAACACGTAATTCACCACTTTTTATAAGTAGTACGCCAAGACATTCGCTGTTAGTACTGTTAAGATTTAAGCCTTTGTTATAGGATACTTTTGTAATATTGCGCTCTAATAAAGCAATTTCTTGTTCACTCAATTTGTCCCAAAAATCAAGGTGGGATTTGACATATTCTAATTCATGTTTTTTAAGCATTTCCTATTCTCCTATATAATTTTATCAATTTTAGTATAATTTATTATAGCAGTAACCAGACTAATAAAACAGAGAAAAAGCACCGACAATTTATTTTGGCTGTGCCTTTTGCAATGTAATTGTGACTGTTACGACCGAAGTGGTTGGGAATTTAGGCTTTTCTGTATGCTATTCGGACTGTGAAGAAAAAGTGCCTAAACAAATTTTAACACTTGATAATAAGCGGCCTGACGTCTATACTCTTAAAAGGACCATAAAACAATAAAATTAACATAAATAAGAAGAAAGGCGGAGCCGTTTATCAATCGGTTTTGTTTTCGGCAATAGCAATGAACTCACATACAAAAGGAATATTTTATATAATAGTATCAGCAGTTATTTTTGGTATGATGCCTATTGCTGCAAAAATAATTTACATTAACGGAAGTAATCCCCTTACGCTTACTTTTCACCGCTTCATATTTAGTATACCCTGTCTTTTTTTTATGTGCAGCCTTAGTAAAATTAAAATCAGGTTTCCCTCCCGCATTTATTTTGTTGAACTGGTAACACTAGCCTTGGGCTATACTATAACTCCACTTTTATTATTCATATCGTATTCCTATATTGCTTCAGGTTTAGCCACAACTGTACATTTTGTTTATCCGGTATTAGTATTGCTTGGGTGTGCTCTGTTTTTTCATGAAAGAATTAATAAGGTGCAGGTTCTTTGTTGTATATTGTGCCTTTGCGGGATTAGTTCTTTCTATACTCCAGGGAATGTAGCTAATATAACAGGTATAGTCATTGCTTTTGCATCTGGTATCACTTATGCTTTTTACATAATATTTTTAGCTAAAAGCGGTATGAGAGGTGTTTCGTCTGCACTTTTGGGACTATATCTTGCCATTATTGCCTCGATAATATTGCTGGTTGTTAATTTGGTTTTGGGCACATTAACTTTTGAATTGACAGCGACAGGTTGGATTTTGAGTATTTTATTCGGTGTAGGCACATCAGGGTTTGCAACGGTTTTATTTCAAATGGGTGTTAGTGAGATAGGCCCGCAAAATGGTTCTTTGCTGAGTACATTTGAACCTTTGACTAGTGTTTTTGCTGGTGTTTTACTGCTAGGAGAAACGCTTAGTTTTACTGCGATAATAGGGGTGATTTACATTTTAGTTGCGATTATATTGCTTACAATTTCAGATACGCGGGCAGTTAAAAAATTTTTAAGATAGTTTGCTTTTATGGGAAAAAGGAAAAAGGTCTATTTTCGATTTTCATTTGGTATTGCCATAATAAATTGTGCTGGAATTATAAAGCATATAGATGGTGTATTTGCCATTCAAATTCCCTGTTTTGATGAAATGAAGGTTGCTGGAATCATTAAAGAGGCAGCAGTGGAGTTTGACAATGATAAGACATTATTTGGTGGGGCGGGAAATGCCACATGTTTTAATCATAATTTACCGGAATATTACAATATGTTCAATTGGCAACAAGTGTAAATAATTTACCCAATGTACGAATCGTTAATTTTTATTTTGAGGACCTAACAAATACGCTGTTTTTTGCAACATTTGGGAGTAATGATAAGGTTAAAGAATTTGAAATAAATTCCAACGTTGCTTTTACGACTATTCCACATCATGGCAATGAACATGTTAAGGCCAGGGGAACGGTGCAAAAAAGTAATCGTACAATTTTTGAGGTTGCCGAGGGATTTATAAATAAAATACCGGATTATAAGAATACGATAGAGCAAGCAGGAGAGTCATTGGTTTTATTTGAAATCAAGTTTAGTACTGCCATAGTGACATTGGATTTCGAAAATATTACTGACATAACTCTGAAGTAAACAGCAATAGGAGAAAATTATTTTTAATTATACTTAGGGTACTCAAGTTATTTGAGTACCCTTTTAGATGTCATTATGATAGAATGCAATTAAGAGAACACTGGAAAATGGAATTTAAGTAAGCAATAAATGCGAAAAAATAAAATGATGAAAGACGAAAATGATGCGAAGTGTAGTAATATATAGTTCTAAAACAGGATTTACAAAAAAATATGCTAAATGGCTTGCTGAGGATTTATCAGCAGATATTTTTGACGCTACCAAAGTTACTGCTGAGATGTTGGAAGGCTACGATACCATAATTTATGGCGGCGGTTTATATGCGCTAGGTATTAGTGGGGTAGAATATATAAAACAAATGGCATACACCATATCAACGGATTATCCATTGCAAGCTATAAAACAAACTTGTTTTTGAATCAAGAGCGAGCTAAACTTTCCGATAATTCAAACGTAAAATTTTTGAAAAATAGTAATATATTTTTTTGTAGAGAATATGTGGATGACAAAAAAATTGTTGTTGTTCCAGCTGATATTCAATTTAGAGAGGAGCTTACCATTGACCTTGGTGGAATGACTGCAAAAATTTTTCATGTGGAATCACCACACTCGGAAGATACGGTGCTTATCTATATTCCCGAGGAAGAGATATTGTTTTTAGGGGATTCAACAAGTGAAGATTTCTATAATGATGGATATATGGATAGAGATAAATTAAACACATTGATAAATGTAATCGAAAATACCCAGTGTCAACATTGTATTTTGAGTCATGCAGAGCCATTGAAAAAATCTGATTTATTGCAGTACTTAAAATCCATATAAAATCTAATTTATTAGCAGAGGGATAGTTATGGCTGCTGGATAATTAATATTATTTTAGTGCTTATGAGGTGAGAAAATGAATGTATTTAAGGTTGTTTTTCATGTTGATGAAGTAAGTAAATGGAATTTGACTTTGGTTAATGTGAAAAATTTTGTAGAAGACATTGCTGATGCTGAATATTCCATAGAAATTGTAGCTAATGCCGAGGCTGTAACAATTTTTGCCGATAATAGGGTTGAAAATATTTATGACCTATTAGAAGAAATGGAATTTCTAATCGGCAAGAACGTTAAAATTTCGGTATGTAGGAATGCTCTAAGAGCAAATGCTATTGAGGAGAGGAGTTTGCCTGAATTCATTAGTATAGTTTCTGCAGGTGTTACTAGGCTTGCTATATTACAGAGACAAGGATATAGCTATATAAAACCATAAATGGTAAAGATTTTAAATGGTTTTCGATGTAAATTGTAGGTATGGTACTAAATAACCCATAACTCCTTTATGTTTAGGAGTTATGGGTTATTGAAACTAGGAGTAGGTTAGAGAAGATTTTTGGGTTTTATACTAAATGTTGGGGTGAGAAATCACTCCAACATTTTTTTGCACAAAAAATGAACATAAGAGCGAAATATCCAGTACAATTAAATCGACTAAAAAATAACGAAAGGATGGTCTACTCTTATGTTCACATTAGATTATATCGAAAAATGTCTTAATTTAAAAGGT
>JAQVYX010000082.1 GCA_029004715.1 Acidaminococcaceae bacterium
GTGATATGGATGGTACTTTGTTAAATAGCGCAAGAAAGATTTCGGAAGAAAATGCCAAGGCTATTTTTGCCGCGACAAAGGCAGGAATAAAAGTAACTATTGCTACAGGGAGGATGTTTTCTTCCGTGCAACGCTATGCAAAGGAATTAAATTTGAATATTCCTTTGGCTGTGTATAATGGGGCTTTGGTGAAAGAAGCTTTGTCCGGCGAAGAAGTTGGAGCTTGGCCTGTAAATATAGCTGTAGCTAATAAAGTTACGGATTTTTGTCGAGCTAGGAATATTTATATACACGCCTACATCAATGATACTTTATGGGTAAGAGAAGATTGTGAATTTGCAAGATATTATGCTGCTTTTGCTGGGGTACAGTTTGAAGTTCATGGTGAAGAATTATTTCAACTCCCACAAGCACCACATAAACTTTTAGTAATGACAAAAGATGGACGATGCGAAAAAGTGCAAAAGGACTTGGAAGATACTTTTGGCCACTTGATACATGTTACTAGTTCGCAAAAAAATTTCTTAGAAATCGTTGACCATAACACGAGTAAGTGGAATGCTATTAAAAGCATGGGGGAAAAATGGGCGATAAAACCTACAGAGATTATGTGCATAGGCGATTCTAACAATGATGCGGAAATGGTAGCTAATGCAGGACTAGGCGTTGCAATGGGCAATGCTAATGATAATATTAAGAGCTTGGCAAAAGTCGTAACAGGTAGTAATGATGATGATGGCGTTGCTATGATTATTAATAATATGCTGACAAAGCAAGTTAACGTGCCAGAAGATTTATAAGACCTTGGTTAACTAAAAAAATTTATAATAGTAAAACTAAAAGGCGGTTGCTTCATTAAGAAAGCAACCGCCTTTTGGTTTTCGTGTTTATTTTAATATGTGCATAGTGGGTGTATCGATTGACAAAAAAATTTCTGAGCCAGCGGCAAATAACATCATTTTGGCAAGCGTGATAGCACAAATCTTTTTTAACTTCATTGTTTAACACCTCTTACCTAATTTTTCACAACAAAATCCTAAATACATTCTACCAAAAAAGGTCGGATATCTCAATGAAAACCATTAGTTAACTTCACTTTTATTTCACTTCACTTTCAGTCTACTTCACTTTCATTTGCCTAGAGAAAATAGTATACTATATGAAATATAACAATTGATAATTAATTGAAATATGGGCAGGAGGCGAAAACGTGGAAAATTCAAGGAATTTAATTATAACAGGAATGTCCGGGGCTGGTAAAACACAAGTTATGCGGACATTGGAAGATCTAAACTATTTTTGCGTGGATAATTTGCCACCGGCACTTATCCCTAAGTTTATTGAACTTTGCATGCAGGCAGGCAATAAAAACAAGCAAATAGCTTTGGTCGTGGATATTCGCGGTGGCAATTTTTTTGATGAACTTATTGGTGTATTGGATAAAATAGAAGCAAACAGCGTGAACTACGAACTGCTTTTTTTAGATGCTTCTGATGCTACTTTAATTAAACGCTATAAAGAATCTAGGCGCCGACACCCACTTATTGGTAAAGGGGGGCTAAGCGATGCTATTGCACGGGAAAGAGCAGTATTGAGTGCTGTTAGAGCTAAGGCTACTATGATTATAGATACCACTAATACAGTTAATTCTGCCTTGCGGGAAAAAATAATTGAGTTATACGGTGTGGAAGGCACTTTACCGCATATGAATATTGTAGTACAATCTTTTGGGTTTAAGCATGGTATGCCTATGGATTGTGACATGATATTTGATGTAAGGTTTTTGCCTAACCCGTTTTATGTTCCTGAGCTTAAGCCTTTAAGCGGCAATGACCGAGCTGTAGTGGAATTTATTGAGAGCAAAGAGGTTACCAAAGAGTTCCTGAAAAGATTAGAGAGTTTAGTAATGTTCTTATTGCCTCAATATGTAAAAGAAGGGAAAAGTCAGTTGATGCTTGGGATAGGTTGTACAGGTGGAAGACATCGATCAGTTTACATAGCTAATGTTTTAGGAACTTGGATTCAAAAAGCTGGCTACGGCGTGCAAGTTACGCATAGAGATTTCTTGCGAAAATAAGGGAGAGCTGCTAAATGAATTGGGTTAAATGGTTATATCCCGGTATGAATTTGAAACGCTGGTTATTTTTCTTTGCTTTAGGCGTTATTTTCGTAGGCATAGGGGTTACCTTATTTTTCAATTATCAATTTGTAGGCTTTATTGAAGCGGTTGTTTTTAATTTAATGTATAGTGCTACAGGAGCTCACTATCAGACTATTGTTAGTTTGATGGGAATTATTGCTGTTATAGTCGGGGTTATGTGTATGACTTTTGCTACACGTAAAATAATAAAGACAATTATGGATTCAGTAATGCCTGGTGAAAAGGAACCATTAAGGGAGCTGATTTTCACTCAACGCAAATTAAACAAAGGACCGATAGTGGCAGTTATTGGTGGCGGCACAGGATTATCCGTTCTGTTGCGCGGGATAAAACATATTACAGGAAATTGTACTGCCGTAGTTACTACCGGAGACGATGGCGGTTCTTCGGGACGGTTACGCAAAGAAATGGGCATGGTTCCTCCTGGAGACATGCGTAATTGCCTTATTGCGTTAGCGGATACAGAACCTCTAATGGAAAAAGTTTTGCAATATCGCTTTAAAACGAATACTTCTATGGAAGGGCATAATTTGGGCAATTTATTTATTGCAGCCATGACGGATATTGAGGGAAATATTGAGGATGGTTTGACTGCAATTTGTGATATACTAAAAGTCCGTGGACATGTATGGCCGTCTTCCTCCGATGACTTACAGTTAAAAGCAGAGATGGAAGATGGATCGGTCGTAGTAGGAGAGTCCTCTATTACAGACAGTAAAAAACGTATTAAGCGGCTTATGACAGAACCTGAAAATCCTAAGGCATCGCAAAGTGCTGTTAATGCTATCATGAAAGCTGATGCGATTATTTTAGGACCTGGCAGTTTGTATACTAGTGTTATTGCTAGTTTAATTGTGCCGGGCATAAAAGAAGCAGTAATTAATTCCAAGGCTGTTAAAATTTATGTTTGCAACGTTATGACGCAGCCGGGAGAAACAGACGGCTTTGGGGCTTATGACCATGTAAAGACAATAATAGACCATATGGGAGTGCAATGTTTAGACTATGTAATCGTCAATGAACAAGAAGCCAGCCCGAAACAAATTGCAGAATATGAAAAAGAAGGGGCATCCCCGGTTGCCCCTGATGTAGAAAAAATTGAAGCTTTAGGTATCGATGCTGTGCCGGCAAGACTTCTAAATGATAGCAATATGGTTCGTCACAATCCTATTAAATTAGCAAAGACGATTATAACCTTGATTTATCGTTTGCGTTTGTTTGGAAGAGGAATACAGTACTTTGATTATTTCTTTGCTAGGCAGACTATTCAAGATTTACAAAAAAACATAGATGGAGAATAAAAAGCGTGTCATTTTCAAAGGATGTAAAAAATGAAGTAGCGCGTATTGAAAGCGAAATTGCTTGTTGTGAAAAAGCTGAATTATTTGGGCTTTTGCGCATGAGCGGATCTGTGTCTTTGAAAGGTAAGGGCGTAGGTATTCATTTTGCTACAGAGAACGCTGCACTAGCTAGACGAGTTCTACGCTTGTTAAAAAGCAACTTCAGTGTGCAGACCGAAGTTGTGATAACGCGGTCTCGTCGTTTAAAAAAGAATAACAGATATCAGGTACAAGTAATGCCGTCTGCTGAAGCCAGTAAAGCCTTAGGTGAATTACAACTTTTGGCTATGCCGGAAGATGGTCGGTTGAAGTTATTAGGGAAACCTTGTTGCCGTAAGGCCTTTTTACGAGGCATATTTTTGGCCGGTGGTTCTGTGAGCAAACCAGTTAGTGACTATCATTTGGAGTTGGTTACTGATAATGAGGATTTGGCAATACTTATACAAAAAGTAATGCATGGTTTTTCTTTACCGGCAAAAATGACTGATCGTAAGAATGACTATATTGTCTATCTCAAGGAAGGCAATGCAATTACAGGATTTCTTTCTGTAATCGGTGCACATAATTCGTTACTGGAATTTGAAAACATCCGTATTGTCAAAGAAATGCGGAATAAGGTTAATCGCCTAGTAAATTGTGAGACGGCAAATTTGAGTAAAATTGTGCAAGCGGCAGTTCACCAAATTGCCTGTATAAGATATATTGATAAAACTAGCGGTTTATACAGTTTGTCTCCATTGTTGAAAGAAACAGCGGATTTGCGTTTAGCTCATCCAGAAGCATCAGTGGCAGAATTAGCTTCTATGGCTGAGGGAAACATAGGCAAGTCTGGTTTTAATCATAGACTAAAAAAAATAGAGCAGATAGCTCTAGAAATGGGGATGGACGAAAATTGAGTAGTAAGCATTTTATTTCTCTTAAAGTAGTATTAGTTTTAGTTGTTTTAGCAGTGGTGGGGTTTTTGTATAAAGATTTTAGGGATTTTTGTAATAACAGCGTACCAATTTTTGCTTACCACCGCGTAGAGAACGCAAATGATATTTATAGTGTTTCACCTAAAGATTTTGATGAGCAGATGGCATATTTGCACACAGAAGGCTACCGGTCTATGAATTTAGATGAGTATGCGGTAGCAAGGCAGAAAAACGAAAAACTATATAAGAGAATGGTGCTTATATTCGACGATGGCTATATGGATAATTTGACCAATGCGGCTCATATTATGCAAAAATATGGTTATACAGGGTCTATTTTTCTAGCAGTAAAGTTTGAAGGTTGGCCTGGCTATTTAGACTGGGATAACGATTTAAAATTACTTAAATATGGGTGGGAAATTGGATCGCATACTTATAATCATAAGCCTTTGACTAAGCTTACACCGAAACAAGTCGACTATGAGTTAATTAAGTCTAAAGAATATGTTCAAGGCCTCTATAATCCACCTAGCGGACCAACACTATCTTATCCTACAGGCGCCTGTAATAAGCAAGTGGCAAAACAAGTAGCGGATGCAGGCTATGCTGCTGCCGTTTGCGGAGTGGTTGGTGTTAATACTGATAAGGTTCCTATGCAGGAACTACGAAGAGTCAACGCTTTTCATAAAAAAGGTAATAGCTTGACCTATTTTAAACGACATCTTTTGAAGGCACAGTTAGCAAGCTGGAGTCTCAGCCATGGAATAGATTTTATGGGTATGTGGGATAAAGTAAGAGGCAATGTTAGATAATACTTGCGATTTTAGTAGAAACAATATAAAATAGATACATTAAAAGTTATGGAGGGATTTTGATGAAGAAAAGAATTAAAACTGTAAATAAACAAATGCTGAACAAAACATTAAAAACAGGCGGTTGCGGTGAGTGCCCAGTTTCTTGTCAATCTGCTTGTAAGACTTCTTGCACAGTAGGAAATCAAATTTGCGAAAAAAACTAAGCGATTAATGCTGCTCCCTGTTCAAGCAGGGAGCTATTTTCTTTATGGAAGGTGGATAAAGTTTTGTTGATTCATAGAATGCATTTGGATGAGCACTATGTAGTGCTTGATGTTAATAGCGGAGCTGTACATTTGGTCGACCCTATGATTTATGATTTACTAGGTTTTTATGATGGACATAATGCCAAGGAAACTATGTTGGCTTTTAAAGATAAATATGCGCAAGAGGACATCCGAGAATCTTTAGCAGAAATAAACGAGTTACAAAAACAAGGATTGTTATTTTCTAAGCCTTTTCCGGTACCAATTACCTTTAGCCAAGAACCAATATTGAAGTCTTTGTGCCTACATGTGGCCCATGATTGTAATTTGCGTTGTGGTTATTGCTTTGCTGGTACAGGAGATTTTGGCGGGCATCGTGCTTTGATGAGCAAGGAAACAGCTGAACAAGCTATAGAATTTGCCATTGCTGGCAGCAAAAGCCGTCATAACTTAGAAATAGATCTTTTTGGCGGAGAGCCATTAATGAATGTACCGGTAGTTAAACATATTATTAATTATGTTCGCCAACGTGAACGCGAAGTCAATAAAAACATTAAACTAACTTTGACTACGAATGGGACTTTATTGAATGACGATATAGTTAAATTTTTCAATGAAAATAGAGTGATGTTAGTTTTAAGTTTAGATGGTAAAAGAGAGACACATAATAATATGCGCCCTTTCCCTAATAAATCTGGTTCTTATGATATAGCAGTGGCTGGTTTTAAAAAAGTTATTGCTAGTAGAGAAGGTAGAAATTATTATTTGCGTGGTACTTACACCCATAATAATTTGAATTTTGCTGAAGATACCTTAAGTATGTTAGAGGTAGGTAAGGAAATTTCTATGGAGCCGGTAATTGGAACAGATGAACCATATGCTCTCACTGAAGAAGATTTACCAAAGCTAATGGATGAATATGACAAACTTGCTCGCATATATTTGGAAAAAAGAGAAAATGGAGAAGCTTTTGATTTCTTTCATTTCAACGTAGCGTTGGATAATGGGCCTTGTGTTGCTAAGCGTTTGTCAGGGTGTGGTGCCGGTCATGAATATTTTGCTATTACGCCGGAGGGAGATATATACCCGTGTCATCAGTTTGTAGGTCGTGAACAATATAAGATGGGTACATTGGATAAAGGTATTGAACGCCAAGATTTGGTACAGCATTTTAGGCATATGCATGTTATGAACAAACCGCTATGTAAAGAATGTTGGGCACGTTTCTTTTGCAGTGGTGGCTGTCATGCTAATGCGGATATGGCAAATGGTGATATTTCTAAGCCATATGAGTATGGTTGTAAGATTCAAAAGAAGCGTTTGGAGTGCGCTATTATACTACAAGCACTTTTAACTGAGGAAGTAAATGCAGGTGGAGAAGATTTAAGACCGGAAATTGATAATTTTAAATTTCAGATTTAATTTGTCATATAATGGGAAGTTTTGAGTCTTTTTTTTCCACAATTATTTGCCGATAAAATTTATTAAAAATTATTGCTGAAAAGTGTTGACAAAAGGCTCAAACTCCTGTAATATAATACAAGTCGCCTGACACTGATGACAAATAAAGCTTCTAAAAAAAGTAAAAAAGTCATTGACTTTTATAGCAAAATGTAATATACTATACAAGTCGCCAAAAGCGATGCAGAACTTTGAAAATTGAATATTAACAACAAACGAATGTGCGGGTCGAGTCGCTTAACGGCGGTTTGACCGAGTCAATAAATTCGAGTAAACGAATACAAACAATCAAAAAAAGCAAGTCAGTATTTTAAAAGGGCCTTATC
>JAQVYX010000083.1 GCA_029004715.1 Acidaminococcaceae bacterium
TGTCAAAGGCTTACGTATAGGTGTGCCTAAAGAATATTATGCGGCAGGTTTAGATCCCAAAGTTGATGGGGTACTTAAGAAGGCGTTGGCAGATTATGAAGCAATGGGCGCTGAAATTGTAGATATATCCCTACCACACACGGAATATGCCGTAATAACATATTACATTATTGCTCCGGCTGAAGCTTCTGCTAACTTAGCACGTTTTGATGGTGTACGTTATGGCTACCGTAATATGAAAGCCACTTCTGCCCCTGAAATGACTACTGCTAGCAGAACTGAAGGTTTTGGTGATGAGGTCAAACGTCGCATTATGCTGGGAACGTATGTATTAAGCTCAGGCTACTATGACGCGTATTATTTGAAAGCGATGCAAGTTCGTACTTTGATTCGTCAGGATTTTGAAAATGCTTTCGAGCAATGTGATGTTTTGTTAACGCCGACTTCTCCGGTGGTTGCTTATCCCATTGATGGGAAAATGGATCCGTTAGCTATTTATTTACTGGACGTATGTACTATTCCGGTCAACTTAGCCGGCTTGCCTGGCATCTCTATTCCTGCAGGTTTTGTAGATGGTATGCCTGTTGGTATGCAGCTTATAGGTAAAGTTTTGGATGAAGAAACAGTATTGCGTGCTGCTTATGCTTTTGAACAGTCTCATGAATATCACAAAGTCATGGCACCGTTGGGAGGTAAATAATCATGAAAAACTATATTACGGTTGTAGGATTGGAAGTTCATGCAGAATTAAAAACCAAATCTAAGGCTTTTTGTTCTTGTTCCACGGCCTTTGGCAGTGAGCCTAATACACATGTATGCCCTGTTTGTCTTGGAATGCCTGGAGCGCTGCCTGTGCTAAACAAACAGGTTGTAGAGTTTGCTATTCGTACTGGTTTAGCAGTTAACTGCGAGATTCAAAAATTCAACAAATTTGATAGAAAAAATTATTTTTACCCGGATTTATCAAAAAACTATCAAATTTCTCAATTTGATAAACCTATCTGCTTAGGCGGGCATGTTGATATACATGTAGATGATAATCCTAAGCGTATTGGGATTACTCGCATTCACATGGAGGAAGATGCTGGTAAATTGGTGCATTCCGGTGCTACTATTAAGACTTCAGATTCTTCTGCCGTTGACTATAATAGAGCAGGGGTACCATTAATTGAAATAGTTTCTGAGCCGGATATGCGTAGTGCTGTTGAAGCTAGGGCCTATCTAGAAAAGTTAAAAGCAATTTTAGAATATATTGATGTTTCCGATTGCAAGATGCAAGAAGGAAGTATTCGTTGCGATGCAAATATTTCTGTCATGACAGAAGATGCTAAAGAATTTGGTACTCGTGCTGAAATAAAGAACTTGAACTCTTTCCGCGCTTTAGAACGAGCCATTGACTATGAAGTAGAACGACAAATCGAACTTATCGAAGATGGCGGACATGTTGTGCAAGAGACTCGTACTTGGGATGACGCGCAGGGAATTACTTTATCAATGCGTTCTAAGGAAGAAGCTCACGACTATCGTTATTTCCCTGAACCTGATTTAGTGCCCGTAGAAATTGATGATGCGTGGATAGAGCGGGTTAAAGCCGCATTGCCTGAACTGCCTGCAGCCAGGAAAACTAGACTGATGGACGAAATGGGCTTACAAGAATATGATGCTGAAAATATTGTGGCAACGAAAGCTATGGCACAGTATTTTGATGATGCAGCAAAGCATGCCGACGATGTCAAAGGCCTAGCTAATTGGCTGCTAGGAGATGTATCTGCTTACTTAAATAATAATAATATTGAAATTGACAAGTTCCCTGTTACTCCGGCAAATTTAGGAGAATTGGTAACTTTGATTAAAAAGGGCGTCTTGTCTAGTAAACTTGCTAAAAAAGTTTTTGTGGAAATGGTTAAAGAAGATAAATCTCCTAAGGATTTAGTTAAGGCTCTTGGTTTAGAACAGGTTAGCGATACTGATGCCTTACAAAAAATGGTAGATGAGACTTTAGCAGAAAATCCTCAATCTATTGTAGATTTTAAAGCAGGTAAAGATAGGGCTGTCGGCTTTTTGGTGGGTCAAATAATGAAAAAATCTCGTGGCAAGGCTAATCCAGCCATGGTTAACGAAATGCTTTTGCAAAAATTAAAAGAGTAGTTATGTATAATACAAAAGCTTAGAGGGATGTTTTCCTATCTTAAAGCGAGGAGGCTATCTCAAAATTGAGATAGCCTCCTTCATGTTTTACTGGTATAAAATCAATTTTTGTCAATGCAGTTAAGCCTTAATAATTAATAAAGGGAGTGTACGAAATGGATGTAAGATTTAAAAAATTTGCTAAAAGTTTAATTAATTATTCAGTAAGATTGCAAGCGGGAGAAAATATCCTTATTGAGGTAACGGACTCAGGAATTCCACTAGCGCAAGCCTTAATCGAAGAAGCTTATGCTGCAGGAGGGATACCATTTCTTACGGTGAAAAACAGTAGTTTGCAACGGGCCTTGATTTCTGGGTGTAAGCAAGCGCAAATTGAACAAATTGCGGGTTATGAAGCTGCACGCATGCGTGATATGGATGCTTATATTTCTGTTCGAGCTAGTGAAAATATTAGCGAAATGTCAGATGTACCTGCTGAAAAAATGAGGATATTGCAGACATTTTGGAATGATGTCGTACATAGCAAGATACGCGTTCCTGAAACGAAATGGTGTGTAATGCGTTACCCTAATGCAGCTATGAGCCAACTTGCCAACATGAGTACGGAAGCTTTTGAAGATTTTTATTTTGATGTTTGCACTTTGGACTATGCTAAAATGGAGGCGGCTATGACGCCCCTTGTTGAACTTATGCAACGCACGGATAAAGTACATATTAAGGGGATAGGAACAGATTTATCCTTTTCTATCAAAGGCATAGCTGCCATAAAATGCGCGGGTGAATGCAATATTCCTGATGGTGAAGTATATACAGCACCTGTGAGAAATAGTATTAATGGCAAACTTACTTATAATTGTCCCGCTGTTTATCAAGGAATTACATACGAAAATATAAAATTTACTTTTGCCAATGGAAAAATTGTTCAGGCAATTGCTAATAATACAGAAGAAATTAATCAAGTTCTTGATACAGATGAGGGTGCTCGTTATATTGGCGAATTTGCCCTTGGCGTAAATCCTTATATTTTAAAGCCCATGAAGGATACTTTGTTTGATGAAAAGATTTCCGGTAGTTTTCATTTTACCCCTGGAAATTGTTATGATGAGGCCCCTAATGGTAATAAATCTGCAATTCACTGGGATCTTGTCTGTATACAACGCCCTGAATATGGTGGTGGTGAAATTTATTTTGATGATGTTTTGATTAGAAAAGATGGTTTATTCATTCTTGAGGAGTTAAAAGGATTAAACCCAGATAATCTTAAAGCATAAATAAACGAAGCTAAACTATATTTTTAATCTTCACTTTAGAACATAAATAAATTATGCTTTTGACATGATTTAGACATATATTATTAGTATTATAACCATAGAAAGATTGACCGATCGGTCAGGAAATAAAAGGAGTGGTTATAATGTTAGGTGGAAAAATACAAAGAATAGCAGCCATGTTTATATTAGCAGGGTTTGTGAGCTCTACCAGCTTGGCAATTACAGCTGAGGCCTCTTCACGACAACATGAAAGTGCCCAAGAACAAAGACTACAAAATAAAAGAGAAGAACAAAGAATACAGCATCAGAAAGCTGAACAGAGAAGACAACACGAAAAAGACGAACAAAGAATACAACGCCAGAGAGACGAACAAAGAAGGCAACATGAAAAAGACGAACAAAGAAGGCAACACCAGAGAGACGAGCAGCGAAGGCATTATCAAAAAGATGAGCGCAATGATAACGAAAGTCATAGTGATACAGGAAATTTAGTTACAGGGTTGATTATTGGTGGTGTACTTGGTGCCGTTATTGCTAATAGTTAATAAAAATTATAGATTTATTTAGAAATATAATGCGGGAGACAGTTAAACTGTCTCCCGCATTATATTAATTTTTATAGCTTTACAAATAATGTTCTAATAAAATAATTTGCTTTTTTTTAACATTATGTTATATTTTATTTATAGTAATAAAGGGGAAAGAAATTATTTTAGATGGGTGGGTTTTGCTATGGGGAAAATGGCTTGTGAAGAAAAGGAACTAGAGAATCAAAGTATAGGGAAGTCCTTAAATTCTTTAACAATTCATTGTCATGTTTGTGGCAAGGAATTTGTTTGTAACAAGAGGTATCATACGTATAAAGCTTATAGTGAACACAAGATTTGTTACTATTGTTCGTATAGCTGTTTTAATAAGAGAGGAAAGTAAAAGCATAAAATAGTAGTTACCTGATGTGCAATTTATTTTACCATGCTTTTAAAGTAATGAAAAAAGTAAGGCACAATAAATAATTTTATTGTGCCTTACTTTTATATACTTCAGATGTTATTCATGTTTTTTATAACTTTATTTAATTAGAGCCATTCCTAAGCGAACAGCTTTTTCATTCACGACTTCAGTTCCTTTAGGAACACGGCTAAGAACGGCTTTGATAATGGAAGCTTCCGATACAATACCGGTAAGTTTAACAATGGCGCCTAAAGCAATAATATTAGCAAACAAAGCTTTTCCTAACTCTGTCTTAGCAGTATGCGTAATAGGCAACTCTAAAACTTTGCCCTTAAAAGAAGCAGGGATTTCTTTAACAAATAAGCTATCAGTTACTAAAATCCCATTATCACTTAAATCATCAACATATTTCCTTGCAGCTTCCTGACTCATAGCTAAAACCAAATTAGGCTTAGTTACTTTAGGAAAATAAATCGCTTTATCAGAAATCATGACTTCTGCCTTACTAGAACCACCGCGGGCTTCAGGACCGTAGGATTGAGATTGGATAGCTAATTTTCCATCTAAAAGAGCGGCCTCGGCCAGAATGATACCAGCTAAAATTAAGCCTTGTCCGCCACTACCTGATAAACGTAATTCTTGTTTCATATTATTTACCCCCCTTAGCGGCAATAATCAGTTCCTCATAGGCGTCTGTGTATTCTTGTGCACCTACTACTTCATAGAGCAAGCCGATAGGGAATTTAACTAATTTATCTTCATCGCTTAACTTGTCATAAGCAACCATGGGAACGCCGTGATCACGTTGCCACTTCATCATATCGGCAGGACCGCCCATTTTATTTTGGCGCCCATAAGAAGTCGGGCAAGCTGAAACTACTTCAATAAGGCTAAAGCCTTTATGGGCAATGCCTTTGGCAATTAAATCAGTAGTCATTTGTGCGTGGAAGGTAGTAGAACGGGCTACAAAAGTTGCCCCGGCAGCTTTCACTAATTCAGCAATATTGAAATCACGCTCAATTGTACCATAAGGAGCAGTAGTTGCTTTGGCATGCAGGGGAGTCATAGGTGAATACTGTCCACCAGTCATACCATAAATACTGTTATTATAAAGAACAACTGTAAGATCAATGTTCCTGCGAGCTGCGTGAATCAAATGGTTCCCGCCAATAGCAGCAGCGTCACCGTCGCCTGTAACTACTAAGACAGTTAGCTTAGGAGCAGCTAATTTGAGACCGGTTGCAACAGGAATAGCTCTACCATGTGCTGAATGAACTGTATTGAAATCTAAGTAACCACTGGCACGAGAAGAACACCCGATGCCGGAAACAACAGCAACTTCATCTTTTGTCAAGCCAAGTTTATCAATAGCCTTAACCATGCAGCCAGTAACAACGCCGTGACCGCAACCAGGACACCAAATATGAGGCAAGCGACCCGGACGGAAATATGTATCAATTAATTTTTCCATGCTCATGTTATTTACCTCCTATTTAAATGTTTCTTTAATTTTAGCCAGCAATTCATCCGGAGTTGCCGGTTCATTATTATAAACGCCATAAGAAGTTACAGGTACTTTTCCTGCAACAACGCGTTGAACTTCCTCAACATATTGACCATAGTTTAATTCATGTACCATTATATGTTTAACCTTCGCAGCCAAGGCTTTCATTTGTTTTTCCGCAAAAGGCCAAATAGTGATGGGACGAACTAATCCCACTTTAATACCTTCGGCACGAGCCATGTTAACGGCTTCATATACGGCACGAGCCGCACCACCGAAAGCAACAATAGCATATTCCGCATCATCCATTTGAAAATTTTCTACTTCAACAATATCATCCAGGTTATTATAAAGTTTATCATGTAAACGATTCGTAGATTCTACAGTAGCTTCAGGAGTACCCTTGGGGAAGCCGGTTTCATCATGAACCAAACCGGTTACATGCCAACGATAGCCGCTGCCAAAAGGAGGCATTGCGGGAACTAAAGAATCATCTGTGGCATAAGCCTTGAAGTCTTCAGGTTTGCAAGTAGGTTGTTTGCGTTCAGGTTGAGGTATTTCATCATAATTATCCGGTAATTCAATTTTTTCTCTCATATGACCAATAACTTCATCCAATAAAAGAATTACTGGTACACGATATTTTTCACTAAGAGCGTACGCTCTTATGGTTAAGTCAAAACATTCAGGAACGCTTCCGGGAGTTAAGGCGATTAGCCAATGATCTCCGTGGGTACCCCAACGGGCCTGCATAATGTCTCCTTGTGAAGGTGATGTAGGTTGCCCCGTAGAAGGGCCAACACGTTGTACGTTGGCAATTACGATAGGTATTTCAGCCATACAGGCATAACCTAGCAGTTCTTGTTTTAGTGAGAAGCCTGGACCGCTGGTCGCCGTCATAACTTTTTTCCCAGCTAAAGAAGCACCAATAACAGCGCCTATACTGGCAATCTCATCTTCCATTTGAATAAATTTGCCACCAACTTTAGGTAGTTTTTTAGCAAGGTCTTCAGCTATTTCGGTGGAAGGGGTTATAGGATAGCCACCAAAAAATTTACAACCGGCAGCAATAGCACCTTCAACAACAGCCTGATTTCCTTGTAAGAGCAAAATTCTTGACATGAGTGTGTCACTCCTTTACTATTTTTCTAGAAAAATTGCGTAGTCTGGGCAACGTAGTTCACATTGGCCGCATTTAATGCATTTCGATTCGTCAATTATCTCAACTTTTTCGATTTCGCTGACTGCAAGTACTTGTTTGGGGCAAAACGCGACACAAATACCGCAACCCTTACACCGGTTAAGATGAATTTTCAGACTCATAGGGCGGACCTCCTTTTCTGGTAAGTTATATGATTTTAATATATAAATAAGT
>JAQVYX010000084.1 GCA_029004715.1 Acidaminococcaceae bacterium
TTGCTATCCGTCTGGTCAATAGCTTCAAACATCCACTGGGCAGGAGTTCCTGCGTTATTGTTCCAGCCCACAGCCCGTCCGCTGTTTATTTCAGAACGGTTATAACGAATACTCGGAGTTAACCACAAGTCCCCTTTTTCGTTTAAGGTAATCGTATCCTGTAATTGCAAATTGAGCAGTTTCTGATCATAATTTGTCCGGTAACGATTAGCGGAACTATAGCCTGTTTGCAATGTTCCGTCCGTAATAAGCGATCCGCCTACGTGCATACTCTCGTCAGAATAATTCACCATAAATTCCAGTAAATTTTTGTCCCCGGCCTTATAAGTACCGTCAACAGCCCCGCCCCAGCGCTTGCTATTGTAAGCACTCCACTTCCGCATAGGGATACCGGAATATATGTTATTAGGATTAAGGGCGTCTAACTCTTCCCAGTTTTCGCATTTATATTGCTTCCCCTGGTTCAGATAGTTGACATTCCAGCCCCATTCCAAATTACCTACCGTATCTCTTCTGCCTACCAGTAGCTCCTTGCTGGTAAGCTTCTGCTTCCTGGCCGCGCTGACATAATCAAGTAGGCCGGTGTCTACATAAGCAGCCGGGCTATTACACCAAAGCAAAGGACTGGGCAGATGCCTGTCTATCTGTTTCCAAGTAAACTTGGTCAACCAGTGGTCATCCTGCCACTTGGCAATAAAGTCGGTGTTCTTATAATCGTTATATTTTCTATAGCGGTTGCCGTCGCCCAATTTCTTTTTCAATGCTTCTTCTTCAGCTAGTTCCTTCAACAACCCCTGATAACGTGTCGAGCTATGCGAAATTGCACTTACCAATTCTGCAGCCTTAGCTTCACCATACTCCTCAGCATAAGAAGCTAAATATTTAACAGGATCAGTCGTAAAAGCTTTCCAAGCCGCTTCGTTATCATCGTCTAAATTAAATAGTGTTCCAACATCTAATTTCAAATATATTTGAGCTACTTTTAAAATATTGTCTACCATCTTTCGATTCTCAAAATCATTCCACCAAGCCTGAAATTGAGCATCCGTCAGCGTATTTGCCACTAAGATTTTTTCTAATGATGATGCATAACCAGCAGCAGCAGCCGTAGTTAATCCCCCGGAATCAACAAAAGTATTCCAAGAAGTCTGATTCGCCAAATAATATTCCTTTTCTGTTTCCGTTATTAGATTATCGCTATAGGCTGAATTAATTGATTCTGTATCAAAATTACGTATCTGTTCACTATACTGATCTATATATGTTTGAACCTCTGCCTTTTTTGTATCACTATAATAGTTTTTATACTTAAAATCCCCATCGCTTTGTTCTCTATTGAGTCCAACCATGAGGCTGCCGCTGCCCAAAGGAGCATCTACTTGCAAGCTACCCTTATAGCCGCCATAGGAACTTTTGCCAAAGCTAGCACTAACATCAGCTTTGGTTGGCCTTTTCGTCACGATGTTAATAACGCCACCGATATAGGTACCGCCGAAGCGTGCTGGGATATAACCACGATAGACCTCGATACGTTCCACGTTCTTGACAGGGATTGTAGAAATATCCACTGCCGCATCGCCGCCTAGATTATAAAGCACACCATCCACAAATACTCCTACCTGGGCCGCCGTTGAACCACGGACGCTGACCGTTGTGTACTGGCCTTTGCCCATGAGCTGACGCACATGCACGCCAGGTACCATTTTCAGTAACTCCGGCAGATCCTTTTGCTCACCTTTGTAGTCATCCGGACGTATAACCGTCACCGTGCCCGGAGAGAGCTTGCTCTCCCAATCCGGGCGCTTCGCCTCAACCGTAATGGCTTCCAAATCAAAGCTGGGCGTATCGCTCCCATTGTCAACTTTCTCTGCATAGGCTGTTCCTACGCAACTTAAACCTAGAAGAAGAGTTATAACTATTTTCTTCTCCAACCCCTGCCTTCTATACATGCTTAAACCCCCTTAATTTTTTTTACAAAAATCATTTTTTTAAGCAAATATTTTTTCTTTCTCCCCTTCTTTCCTGCAAAAAATGGCACACATATCCACCTGTTAATAACAGCTATCTGTTATAGGTGAAATGCGTGCCATGTTGTTTAAAACAAATGTCCGTCTTTCCGAGTTGCGGCGTCCACCAAGCAAGCTTTCTTTCCTTACAGATACATAAAATTAACAGGCCACTAGTGGCCGCTGCTAATGCCAAAGACCAATGTCTTAGCATTTTTATATGTATCCGCTCGTACTCCGCAAGCTTTTTTGGATGTTGGGAACAGGCAGGTCTCCTGACTTAGAAAAGCTAGAGAAGCTTCTCCTTACAGCAGCGGGACTGCGCCGGATTCTCACCGGCTTCCCTTTTACGCTTCTTTGCTGGGACAGATAACTGTCCCTGTGAAGCACCTGTTCCCCATTGTTTTTAGTTGTCAAAAAGCAAAAACCTCTTTGCGCCTGAACGCAAAGAGGTTGAAATAGACAGAACTATCCTGTTTTTCAGCCACCGACGTCTTTCGCGTGGTTTCTTGGCTAGTTTACAGGCAGTTCTTCTGGCTCGGATTCATTGGTTGCTTCGCCTTCCCGGATTTTTACATCCAGTGACATAATTGAAGCTCCCTCATCCATACAGCGGCGGGACCGCATCGGCATTTGACCGATTTCTCTATTAGGCATTTAATGCACCTGATAACTCATACTATTAACTTAATTAAATGCTATCACCGTTTAGCGGAAAAGTCAAACTACCATAAAAGGCATTTCGCATCATATTAACGTGAACTTCTTGCAAATAGCCACATTTAATCGTATATTATAGTAAGTTGTTTGAAAGGAAGTGCTCCGTTCTGTGGAAATAAAACACATTAAAGGCAAGACATTTTGTATTGATACAGGAATGACTTATATTCCGTTTTATAAAATTGATAATGAAAACATCATTATGTTAGACACCGGGTGGGCCGACGGCGAAAAAGAAGGTCTTGCCAATATTTTGGAAAATAACTCCTTCAAAATAGTCGGGATAATAAATAGTCATGCGCACATTGACCACAGCGGAAACGATGCTTATTTTAAGGAAAAATATAATTGCCCAATCGCTATGCCCACAGCGGAAGCTATGATTTGCAACTCAGCCATCAACCTTAAACTTTACTACAATACTCTTTCTTTGGAAGAAATTTTTGCACATCTAGGCCATATGATTTGCCAGGTCGATATGCTAATTACCCCTACGCAAGATAACATCGAAATGTGCGGCATAAAATTTAAAATTTTGCACACCCCAGGTCACAGCCCTGCTCATATCTGCTTAATCACTCCTGACGATGTAGCCTATATAGGTGACGCGCTTATAAGCCGTGACGTTATGAACGGTGCCAAAATGCCCTACGCCTTTATACTGGCAGAGGATTTGAAAAGCAAAGAAAAGCTCTGCAAATTGAACTGTAGTCAATATGTAGTAGCGCATAAGGGCATATATGACAATATTACAGAGCTAATTACCGCTAACGTTAGGTTTTATAAATTGCGGGCAGAAATGATAGGGGAGCTAATAACAACACCTATGACTTTGGAAGAAGTAGTCCAAACCGTCAGAAAATCCTTTAAGATACCAATTAAAGACGTCTATAAATATACCCTCATAGAAAGAATGTTAAGATCCTATATTGAGTACCTAAGTGATACAGGAATAATTAAAAAAGCTGTCAATGACGGAATACTTAGGTATTACAAATAAGCTAAACTATGTAAAAGAGCTTGCAGAAAAATCTGCAAGCTCTTTTTATGACAACAAGGGACAGTCCCTTGTTGTCATAAAATAATTAAAAGTCCCAGCCTAAGCCAATGGTAAACCCACCACTGTTGTAGCCCGGATTATGAGTCTGCATGCCATTAGAAACATGCATGTAGGTCCATCCTAGAGAAATTGAAGTGCGAGCCGTAGGCATATAAATTACCCTAGGCCCGACACGCCACATAAAGTTATAAGCACGCCCATTTGCCGGAAATGCCTGATCATAAAGGACCAGCCCTCCACTAGCATCAAAAGCAAGAGCCACTTTTTTGCTTATATTTTTCTTTTTTCGAAAAAGATAAGTATAGCCTATTCCCAAAGCATCACTATCTCTTTTCTCATTATCTTCAGTCAAAGAACCCGTAGCCCTAGTAATCGTAAACCCACGATAAACATCAGTATGGTGGATATTACCAACAGATTCAAGAATGTGTATAGAATATGTATCAATATGGCGGTTTGTAAAATTCATCGGATGCAGGTACTCTATTTCTAGCTCATCAGGTGCTTTTAAATTTTTCACTGATATTTCTCGTTCTATTTTGCCCTTTGATTTATTTTTATCGAAATTTTCTGTTTGAATTGTAGCAGAGCTTGTATTTACTAATTCGGCCGCATATATAATATTTTGAGTTGTAGCAACACACAAACCATTTATAAAAGTAAATACACAAACTATAGCTAATTTTTTTTGCATCTTCATCTTCTCCTTAGATGATTTTATGTCTGTCTTCCTTAGTCATTAATCCATTCTTTTGTTCACAATTGCAATCACGCCCCGCGATATTCCCGTTGCTCGTTCTATCTCGCGTATAGACAAGCCAACATTCCTCAATTTCTTTAATATCTTATCCCGCTCCCAGTTATTTAATGTCTTTAATTGATGTGGCTCCATTCCACCAATATAATTCATTATGGTTCTACGAACATCTGTTTCCGTTCTTTTCTTACTGTTAACCCTCACCCCATAGTCAACAAAATCTTCCTGCTCTTTTATGTGTGCCTGAAGATATTGTTCCTTGTCTATCAGTCCCAATAAGAACTCAGTGTCAACTATTCCGTCCTTTTTACCAAGATATGCTTTATAACTGCTATATTTATAATTGCCAATTCCATGTACTATTCCCGACTCTACAGGATTTCTATGTATATAGGCTATTAAAGGCAGCAAGTATCTCACTGTTTCTACAGGCTTGCTCTTGTATCTACTACCAATCAGACTGCCGCTTCTCTCATACTTTATATTGTAATACATCGCATAACGAGTCAATATCTTTTGCATAATTAAAGATATTTCCCCCATTTTATTTTCTTTAATTAGCAAATGTACATGATTATTCATATAACAGTAGGCATATAAATCGAACCCAAGCTCATCTTTAACAGCTTGGATAATTTTATGTATATAATCGTAATCCTCAGCGCTCTCAAATATGTTTTCGTGATTAATCCCCCTAAAAATTATATGGTATAAGCCACTATTACTTAATACTCTCGGTTGCCTCGGCATCTTATTCACCTCCTAGTTATTATAACATATTTTATGACAATAAGGGACAGTCCCTTATTGTCATATTGCAACATGTCAGAAAAAGATTTTTTTCTCAAATATTATTAAAACTACTTGACATTAGCCTTGATTTATATGATAATTTAAATTAATCAATAGTAACTATTAATTGCATCGAATTATTGATTAAAATTTTATAAATTTAGGAGGAATTAATTATGTCTTTAATTGGAACAGAAGTAAAACCTTTTACAGCTCAAGCGTATCATAATGGAAAATTCGTAGAAATTACCGAGGCTAATTTAAAGGGAAAATGGAGCGTTGTTTGTTTTTATCCTGCTGATTTTACCTTTGTATGCCCAACGGAACTAGAAGATTTGCAAAATCAATATTCAGCCCTACAAGATCTTGGCGTCGAAGTATATTCCGTATCTACCGATACTCATTTCACACATAAAGCATGGCACGACACATCTGACGCTATAAAAAAGATCACCTACTTCATGATTGGTGATCCCTCTCACACCTTGTCAAAAAATTTTGAGGTTTTGATTGAAGCTGATGGCCTCGCAGATCGCGGAACTTTTATCATTGACCCTGACGGCATTATTCAAGCTCTTGAAATAAATGCTGGCGGAATAGGCCGTGATGCCAGTGCCCTATTCAACAAGATTAAAGCTGCACAATATATCAGAAAAAATCCTAATGAGGTTTGCCCTGCAAAATGGCATGAAGGTTCAACTACCTTGACACCAAGCTTTGACCTTGTCGGCAAGATTTAAGAAGGTGATAAATCATGTTGCTGGAAAATGATGTCAGAGAAAAATTAAACCAATATTTACAATTGATGGAAAACGATATTCTGATTAAGGTTAGTGACGCTAATGACCCAGCTTCAACACAAATGTCAGACTTCATCAAGGAATTAGACGGATTATCTGCCAAAATTCATATAGAAACCGCTTCCTTGCCTAGGGTTCCAAGTTTTAGTATAAATAAAGTCAATCAAGATGTCGGCATTTACTTTGCCGGCATACCCTTGGGACACGAATTTGCATCACTTGTCTTGGCACTGTTGCAAGTAAGCGGTCATCCCCCAAAAATAGATGATCGCATTATTGAACAAATCAAAAATATTAAGGGGCCTTTGAATTTCGAGACCTATGTCAGTCTGACCTGCCACAACTGTCCGGAAGTAGTGCAGTCCTTAAACATCATGAGTCTGCTTAATCCAAATATTACGCATACAATGATTGATGGTTCTCTCTTTAAAGAGGAAATCGAAAGCAAAAATATTCTGGCTGTGCCCACCGTTTATCTAAATGGAAAACCCTTCAGCAGTGGTCGCATGGAACTAGAAGAAATTTTGCTCAAGCTTGATATTAAACCAAGTCTTCCTGATCTTACTGATAAAAACCCCTACGACGTATTCGTAATCGGCGGGGGTCCTGCCGGAACCAGTGCAGCCATCTATGCAGCCCGTAAAGGCTTGCGTACAGCTCTTTTAGCAGAAGAATTAGGTGGACAAATTAATAACACTTTTGGAATTGAAAATTTTATCAGCATCAAATACACAGAAGGTCCCACTCTTGCCGCAAATATTGAGGAACACCTTCGTTCCTACGCTGTTGACGTCATAAAAATGCAAAAAGTCAAGACTCTAAAAAAAGAAGCCATGATTGAAATTGTATTGGAAAGTGGCGCCATATTGCAAAGTAAAACTGTAATAATAGCAACCGGTGCCCGTTGGCGTAATATAAATGTTCCCGGCGAAGCCGAATATAAGAACAAAGGCGTAGCCTATTGCCCCCACTGTGATGGTCCTTTATTCAAAGGAAAAACTGTTGCTGTAATAGGTGGTGGAAATTCAGGCGTAGAAGCTGCTCTTGATCTAGCAGGTCTTGCCAAGCATGTAACACTTTTGCAAAAATCCGATAAACTTATTGCCGAT
>JAQVYX010000085.1 GCA_029004715.1 Acidaminococcaceae bacterium
TCCGGAGCAATTTTGCTAGTTGTTGTTCTTGTTATGGCTCTTGGTAACCAAATTGGTCTTAAAGGCATAGTGACTCTGCCAATGGCAGCTATTATGGGGGCCATGGTTTCTGTCCTTACAGGTTGTTTGACAGAAAAACAAGCCTATGCTTCTATTGACTGGGTTACAATTTTCTTGTTTGCAGGTATGATGCCTGTATCTGCGGCTATGGATAAAACAGGAGCCGGTAAGTTGATTGCAGAATGGACTGTGGGTATTATGGGCGGATCACCATCTCCAATGGTTGTAACTGCTATTTTGTTCATCCTTTCTTGTGGATTAACACAGTTCATGTCTAATACGGCTTCTGCCGCACTATTATGCCCGATTGGTATTGCTATTTCCAAACAATTAGGAGCTTCTCCTAAAGCTGTTTTGATGGCTATTGCTGTTGCTGCATCTTGTGCATTCGCATCTCCTGTAGGCACGCCTCCTAACACATTAGTGCTTGGACCTGGCGGCTATAAATTTATGGATTATGTAAAAGCAGGTACAGGTTTGGTTATAGTTTCCTTCATTGTGTCTTTGATCGTAATTCCTATAGTTTGGCCATTTTTCCCAGGTAAATAAATTGGGAAATTGTTTATAAAATTTAATTACAAAAGCTACAGCCCTTTGACATTTTAATGTTAAAGGGCTGTAGCTTTTGCTTTTATAAATGAGTAAAAATAATGAAAAGCTATAAATAATTTGCAAGTTTGTAATAGAATATGAAAGCACGAAAAAGCGTTATTTTACTAAAAATATAGGATTTATGTTTGTAATATAGTCAAATTATATTTTTGGGACATAGTATTGGTAGCTGGTAATTAATAAATTAAAGACTTTGGTATTAGAAAAGTTTTTTTTATAAACATTTTACTTTTTAAAAATATGCTTTTAATTTTTATAATTTGTATTAATTAAACATAAACAAGATAGGTTTTCTATAGGGAGGAAAATATGATTATAATGAAGTAGTATGTCTAAAATTCGTTCATAATTTATTTTCTCGTTAATTTAAAAGTAGTATTTAATACCCATAATAACTAAGGTTGAGGAGTTTTATGCTATTAAAAACAGGTTGTTTAGCATTTTTTTTTAGAGAGCAAAAGTAAATTGTATTTTTTTGATATATTTAAATGTACTATAAAACGGACAATTAATATTAAAGGAAAATGCGCGAAAAAAATAGTTATTTTTTTCAGTTTTTTTCAAATGGAACACATAAAAGACACAAAAATAACACATAAAAAAGCCGCAAATTGTGTAAAAAAAGTTACATGGCACTAAAATATTGTGACATGATTGTAAAAAAAATAAGGCAAAAATATGAAATTAGCATTTTAGCTTGCAGGTAAAATAAAAAATGCGATAATCGTTATGGAGAAAAAAATAAAGAGAAAAGGTGGTAAGTTAGTTTACTCTTTACACCTTCATCTATAAAGATCTGTAAATGACAACTACATTATTGATACCGTAAAGAAATAAAGACGTACGTCTGGGCCGGTAGCCTAGTTGTGCAGTCACTCCCATTCCAGCCGGACAGTAAAGCAACGACATGCATCCATGACAAGGCCTTGGGTTATTTTAACAATATTTGTTAGTTTTCATTTTATAGATCTTTATAGATGAGGGTATAATTTGATAGAGTTATCAAGACGGGTAGCTACCGTGCTTCGGATGCTGACGAGGCGGATAAATTCTACTAACAATTAATCCTCAAAAATTAAGTGAAGGTTTACTCATTTTGCATAATGTTATGCGTACGAATAATTGTTGTGCGATTCTCCTTTGCTTAATTGGTAAAAGAACTTGTAAAAGAGAGGTTCAAAAAAAGGAGGAGTATTTTATGTCTCAAGCGGTTAGATGTTTAATTTTATTGGTTGTTATTGCGTTATTATTTGTTACCGAACTCATTCCTTTAGCTGTTACCGCCATGGGTGGCGCTATTGCCTGTGGTATCTTGGGCTTTATCCCGGTAAAGGCAGTTTTTTCAGGTTTGTCCAATTCTACAGTCGTATTATTTGCCGGTATGTTTGTTGTGGGTGCTGCAATGTTCTACACAGGTCTTGCCCAAAAAGTTGGCAATACCGTTGTTAAACTTTCAGGAACCAGTGAAAAAAGCTTAATGTTTGGTATCATGCTTGTTGGTGCTTTACTTTCTTCTGTATTGTCTAATACCGGTACAGCAGCATGTTTACTTCCTGTGGTGTTGGGTATCTGCGCAGCTGCAAAAATACCTGCTTCTCGTCAGTTAATGCCTTTGGCATTTGCTTGCGGACTAGGTGGTATTATTACTATGGTAGGTACGCCTCCAAATATTATTGCTAACGGCGCATTGCAAGCTGCTGGCATCAAGGAAACTTTTGGCTTTTTTGAATATGCTTGGATTGGTATTCCACTAACCATTGCGGGTATTCTTTATATGCTATTTATTGGCAGATTGTTGTTGCCAAAGGCTGAACTTGATGCTGATCAAGAGATCGAGCAAGAAGTTGAAGCTAATGAAGCTAGTGTAAAAAAACAATGGATTTCCGGAATTATTTTGTTAGTAGTTGTCTTTGTTATGGCTTTTGGCAATAAAATTGGGCTTAAGGGCATTGTAACATTGGAAATGGCAGCTATCGTAGGCGCCATGGTTTGTGTACTTACAGGGTGCTTAACCGAAAAACAAGCCTATGCTTCTATTGACTGGGTTACTATTTTCTTGTTTGCAGGTATGATGCCTGTTTCCACGGCTATGGATAAAACAGGTGCTGGTAAATTGATTGCCGGTTGGGCTGTAAGCATTATGGGAGGATCTCCTTCGCCTCTTACTGTAACTGCAGTTTTGTTTATCATTTCTTGTGGACTTACACAATTCATGTCTAATACAGCTTCAGCAGCACTATTGTGCCCGATTGGTGTGGCAATTTCCAAACAATTAGGTGCTTCTCCTAAAGCAGTTTTGATGGCTATTGCCGTTGCCGCATCCTGTGCCTTTGCGTCTCCTGTCGGTACGCCTCCTAACACGTTAGTATTAGGGCCTGGCGGTTATAAGTTTATGGACTATGTTAAAGCGGGTGTAGGTTTGTGCGTAGTGTCGTTCGTAGTGTCTTTGATTATTATTCCTATTGTATGGCCGTTCTTCCCTGGTAAATAAGCTAAGGTGAAGCAATAAAAATGGATATGATGCTCCAGCGGGGGATAAAAAAGGAAGTGTAATATATGGAAGGCAGCACAAGTAATCCATGGCTCATTGCTATTATTAATATGACTATTGTTTTTGGTGTTTTGATCGTTTTGGGTGGGATTATGAAATTAATAAGGTATTTTGATAACAGTGTTATGGGGACTAAGTAATAAACAATTAAGAAAAGAGTGTGAAATTAATGGATGCATTTTTTATAGCTATCATGTCCGTGTGGAATGACAGCGGCTTTACTGCTTTTACTATAGGTAATGCGATTATGATGCTAGTTGGGATTATTTTGCTTTATCTTGCTATTGGTAAAGGGTTTGAACCTTTGCTGTTAGCTCCAATCGCTTTTGGTTGTATTTTGGCCAATGTCCCTAAAACTGGGTTTGAAACAGACCCAGGAATTATGCAGGTAATTCTTTACGGTATCAATAATGAAATTTTCCCGCCATTGATTTTCATGGGTGTTGGTGCCATGACTGACTTTGGTCCACTTATTGCTAATCCTAAGACATTGCTCTTAGGTGCAGCAGCTCAAGCAGGTGTGTTCGTTTCTTTGATTGGGGCATTGTTCTTGGGTTTCACAGTACAAGAAGCCGCGGCTATTGGCATTATCGGTGGTGCAGATGGTCCTACAGCTATATATCTGGCTGCAAAAATGGCTCCGCAATTATTGGGCGCAATTGCTGTTGCTGCTTATTCTTACATGTCTTTGGTTCCGTTGATTCAACCTCCTATTATGAAGTTGTTCACGACGGCAGAAGACCGTAAAATCAAAATGGCGCAATTGCGTACGGTTTCTCACTTTGAGAAAGTTGTATTCCCGGTTGTAACTACTATTTTCATTTCCTTGCTATTACCACCGGTTTGCTCCTTAATTGGTATGTTAATGCTAGGCAATTTGTTTACTGAAGCTGGTTGCTTAGGACGTTTATCTGACACAGCTCAAAATGCTTTAATGAACATTGTTACTATATTGTTAGCTACCGGTACTGGCCTTACCATGAAAGCCGAGAGTTTCTTGACCTATCAAACAATTTTAATTATTGTACTAGGGCTGATTGCTTTCGCAGCTGGTACGGCTGCAGGTGTAATCTTTGGTAAGATAATGTGTTGGGCTGACGGAGGCAAAACAAATCCTCTTATCGGTTCCGCCGGTGTTTCGGCAGTGCCTATGGCTGCTCGTGTATCACAAATAGTTGGCCAAAAAGCAAATCCAGGGAACTTCTTGTTGATGCATGCTATGGGACCTAACGTTGCAGGTGTAATTGGCACGGCTGTTGCAGCCGGCACCATGCTTGCTATGATTGGACCCGTAGGTAAATAAAAAATCGCAAGTAGGATGTATAAAATGACGACAGCGTATCTGTGCTGTCGTCATTTTTTGTATTGCTCCGGTAAAGGAGGTATAGGTTTTAGCAAAATTCCACATTTTATACAAACAAAAACAAAATAACGTAATAAAAATTACATATATAAAAGCTAATGTGTCTTAATTGAAAACCAACAGTGTCTTTTATGTGAAATAAGTAAAGCGGATGTTTTTAAAAATTATATGTGCTATGATTAGGTGTAATAAATTTAGTTAAAAGCTTTTATTCTGAAGATAAAAAGTAGTTGTTAAAATATTGTAAAGTAGCTATAAAAAAGAAAATATTGCTTATCAAATTGCCCAAGGGAAGCCAGATACATGCGCTAAACTTGGGCAAATTTATTTTTCTTAGATAATTTATAATAAGAAATTATACTTCCATCTATAAAGATCTGTAATTGACAGCTACATTATTGATACCGTAAAAAATAATGATTTACGCTAAGGCCGGTAGCCTTGGCTATGCAGTCATTCCCATTCCAAACGGACAGTAAAGCAACGACTTGCATCCATTTTCATGTTTTGGGTTATTTATATTTTGTTAGTTTTCATTTTGCGGATCTTTATAGGTGAGGGCATAATTTGGTTCTTTATCAAAGCTGCTAGTATTTTACTAACGGCTCTCGGATGCTGACGAGGTTTGATAGATTCCATGAAAAGTTCTCAAAATTAAACAAAGGGCAATTTATTCCGCTAACCGGTATATGGTTTAGCAATAAACATACCAGCTTCTTTGCTTAATTTGTTATTGTACTTTTAAAACAGGGTAAAAAAAAGGAGGAAATTTTATGTCACAAGCAGTTAGATGTTTAATGCTATTAATTGTTATCGCACTATTATTTGTTACCGAACTTATTCCTTTAGCTATTACTGCCATGGGTGGCGCAATCGCCTGTGGTATCTTGGGATTTATTCCCGTAAAAGCAGTTTTTGCAGGTTTATCTAATTCTACAGTTGTATTATTCGCAGGAATGTTTGTTGTAGGTGCCGCTATGTTCTATACCGGTCTTGCCCAAAAAGTTGGTAATGTGGTTGTTAAACTTTCAGGGACTAGTGAGAACAGCTTGATGTTTGGCATTATGCTAGTTGGTGCATTACTTTCTTCTGTGCTTTCTAACACTGGGACTGCAGCTTGTTTGCTTCCTGTTGTCTTGGGAATTTGTGCTGCTGCTAAGATTCCTGCCTCTCGCCAGTTAATGCCCTTGGCTTTTGCTTGCGGACTAGGCGGTATTATCACTATGGTTGGTACACCACCAAATATTATTGCCAATGGTGCTTTGCAAGCTGCTGGTTATACAAATACCTTTGGTTTTTTTGAATATGCTTGGATTGGTATTCCGTTGACTGTTGCAGGTATACTTTATATGATGTTTATTGGTAAGCATTTGTTGCCTAAGGTTGAACTTGACGCTAACCAAGAAATTGAGCAGGAAGTTGAAGCTAACGAAGGAAGCGTTAAGAAGCAATGGATTTCCGGAGCTATTTTGCTTGTTGTTGTTCTTGTTATGGCTCTTGGCAATAAAATCGGTCTTAAAGGTATTGTAACTTTGGAAATGGCCGCTATTATAGGTGCTATGGTATCTGTATTATCAGGTTGTTTAACAGAAAGACAAGCCTATTCTTCTATTGACTGGGTTACTATCTTCTTGTTTGCAGGTATGATGCCTGTTTCGTCTGCAATGGATAAAACCGGAGCCGGTAAATTAATCGCTGAATGGACCGTTGGGCTTATGGGGGGATCTCCATCTCCAATTATGGTAACAGCTATTTTATTTATTCTTTCTTGCTGATTAACGCAATTTATGTCTAACACCGCTTCTGCTGCATTATTGTGCCCAATCGGCGTGGCAATTTCTAAACAATTAGGAGCATCTCCTAAAGCTGTTTTGATGGCTATAGCAGTTGCGGCTTCTTGTGCATTTGCATCTCCTGTAGGTACGCCTCCTAATACCTTGGTTCTTGGGCCTGGTGGCTATAAATTTATGGATTATGTAAAAGCAGGTACAGGTTTGGTTATAGTATCGTTCATAGTATCTATAATTATCATTCCTATCGTTTGGCCGTTTTTTCCAGGCAAATAATTAAATAGTTAATAATGAAAAGGGAAGTACAGCATTTGGAAGATGCAACCAGTAATCCTTAGCTAATTGTGATTATCAACATGACAATTATTTTTGGCGTGTTAATTGTTTTGGGGCATTATGGAAATCATAAAGCTTTAAACTAGTCGCTTTATGGGGATTAAGTAAGATATAAATAAAGAAAAGAGTGTGTATTAATGGATGCATTTTTCGTTGCTATTATGTCCGTCTGGAATGACAGTGGGTTTGCTGCTTTTACTATAGGGCATGGTATTATGATGTTAGTTGGGATTATTTTACTCTACCTTGCTATTGGTAAAGGATTTGAACCTTTGCTGCTTGCACCAATCGCTTTTGGCTGTATTTTGGCCAATGTTCCTAAAACCGGGTTTGACACAGACCCAGGAATTATGCAGGTAATTCTTTATGGTATCAATAATGAAATTTTCCCACCGTTGATTTTCATGGGCGTTGGCGCCGTGACTGACTTTGGCCCCCTTATTGCGAATCCTAAAACCTTACTTTTAGGTGCTGCAGCTCAGGCTGGTGTTTTTATTT
>JAQVYX010000086.1 GCA_029004715.1 Acidaminococcaceae bacterium
GCCACCGCTAAAGAGAGCTTCTGCAGCTGCTTTAGCTTTTTTAGCTTCCTCTTCGCCGTGAATTAGTTTTGTCACTTCGTATGCTAAAACAATTTTAGCCTCGTTAATGGCCGAATCTTGTAAAGCACCCAAACGATGAACTTCTTCCATAGGCAAGAAGGTAAGAAGGGCCAGACAATTTTCCACGTCAGCATCGTTTACATTGCGCCAGTATTGATAGAAATCATAGGGGGAAGTTTTAGCAGGATCAAGCCAGAGAGCACCACCTACGGTTTTACCCATCTTAATTCCTTCGCTGGTAGTTAGCAGTTTGGAAGTCATACAGAAGGCATTTTTTTGCTCTTTACGGCGAATAAGCTCAACACCGGCCAGCATATTAGACCATTGATCATCACCACCTAGTTCCATGACACAACCATATTTACGGTTCAAGGTTAAAAAGTCATAGGCCTGCATAATCATATAATTAAATTCAAAGAAAGAGAGACCTTTTTCTAACCGTTTTTTAAAACATTCAGCAGCTAACATATGGTTAACGGAAAAATGTACGCCTACTTCTCTAAGCATGTCAACATAATTTAGATTTAATAACCAATCTGCATTATTAACCATAATTGCTTTGCCATCAGAAAAGTCAATAAACTTAGACATCTGTTTTTTGAAACAACTAATATTGTGGTCAATAAACTCAGAGGTCAGCATTTTGCGCATATCGTCTTTCCCACTGGGGTCTCCAATCATACCGGTGCCACCACCAAGAAGGCAAATGGGACGATGCCCTGCTTTTTGCATATGGGACATAACCATGAGGGCGATAAAATGTCCAACATGCAGACTATCGGCAGTAGGGTCAAACCCAATATAAAAAGTTATCTTCTCTTTTTCCAATAATTCCTTAATTTCTTCTTCATGTGATACTTGTTTTAAGTAACCACGTTCTTGCAAGATATCATAAACAGACAAGACATTACCTCCAATAAAGTTTATTTAAGCGTTTAGTTGGGAAGTGCAATGAGGACAACGAGTAGCTTCTTTGTTAATTTCACTTTTGCAATAAGGGCATAAGCGAGGTACAGCAGGGACTTCTTGCTTCTTGAATTTATTTATTTGGCTCACAAGTAAAAAAACAACAAAAGCAATAATAATAAAATCAAGAAGATTTGTAAGAAAAAGACCATACGCTATAACAGGTACTTTTAGTTTAACTGCTTCCGCTAAATTGGCCACCGGTTTGTCAGAAAGGTTAATAAAGAGATTAGAGAAATCAACGTCCCCAACAATTTTACCAATAGGTGGCATTAGAATATTATTGACTAAGGATGCAACAATTTTTCCAAAAGCTGCGCCAATAATTACACCAACGGCCATGTCCATTACATTACCTTTCAGTGCGAAAGTTTTGAATTCCTTCAAAAATGGCATATTAACACCCTCCCCAAATTTATATAGGTATATTCTACCACATTTTTTAGAATTTGCTACTGTCTTGACTGTACATTAGGTATATTTTATAATGTAGTAGTATATAAATAATAAGGAGGGAAAAAAATGAGACCGGATTTAGTTGTACCAGGCGAAAACGAAGAAAAATTCATTGTAGCTAAAGAGACAAGAGTTTGCACAGTGCCCTTTACTCCCTTAGAAGAAAGGATGCAGCAGGAGAAACCATATTTGATGGAAGGGTTGGAAAAGCTGCGAGAAAAATTGGGGCCGGAAAAATTCAAAAAATACATTAGTACAATTCACAATATCAATAAAAGCGGCAAGGCTATTTTGCTCATAGCAAATAGCGAAATGCATCGCACAAATTTGGAAAGAGAATGTATTGGTGCCATTATGGAAGCTTTCGATGTGGACAATGTTCGTATTGTAGCACAGGGGTAAAACAACCATAGAAATATTGAGTGTCATGTTTTCACCTATTTAACAATGACATTACAGTAAATTTGGGGCAAGAATTTAGTAAGAGCGTTTTGCAGGTTTTGCAGAACGCTCTTTTTCTAGTAATTATAGGCGATTTTACCGCGTATGCCTTTGTTTTATGGTATAATATTCAAATGATATATTAAAATTTGAATATAATTTACAGCATGAGGTGATGACTATGATGGATGATGAAGATTTTGGAAAAAAATCCAAGAATGTGGAAAACGAAAATATTCCTGATGAAGTTGGTTCCCTTAAGATTGCTGACGAAGTTTTGAGCATTGTGGCTGGGTTGGCTGTGGCAGAAGTGCAAGGTGTAGCTGGCATGAGTGGGGGCATTGTTGGTGGTATTACAGAAATGCTCGGCAAACAAAATTTTTCTAAAGGTATTAAAGTCATACCAACAGGAAAAACTGTTATGGTGGAAATTTATGTCATAGTTAAATATGGTTTTAATATTCCTGATGTTGCTATAGCTATTCAAGAGAAAGTAAAGACTGCAGTAGAAAACATGACGGGTTTTGATGTTACGTCTGTCGATGTACATGTAGAAGGAATTAGACGACAAGCAGAAATCAATATCGGCGAGAATGCTGAAGAAGCTTCCGCGGATAGTACTTCAAAATATCCTAAGACGGAGGGGATGGAATAATGAGTATCCCAGATAGAATAATTTTGACCCTGTATACGATCTTAATGGCTGTTGTAGCAATATTTCTTGTTTTGTTTAGCCTAGGGATTATTTCCACGTCGAGTGTATCTATCTTTGCTGCTACCGTGCCGGGACGCTGGGAATACGCTATAGGCGGCGTTATCTTATTGCTGGTTAGCTTACGGCTTTTAATTGCAGGCTTAGGCGGAACAGGTGTTAGTACTTTGTCGATTGGCAACGAAAAAGAAGGTAAAATTCATGTGGGTAAAGTTGCTGTAGAAGATTATATTTCTGAATTCAGCAATGACGTTTTTGGTGTGCACAATGCTAAAGCTGTGGTCAAAATGGCTGATAACTTGCTTAATGTGCGTGTAAATGCCTCTATAGAACCGGGAATTAATATTCCTGATACTACAGATGAAATAAAACAAATAGTCAAAAAAAATGTTCTTGCGACCATTGGCATAGAAGTCAAAGACGTAGAAGTATTTTTCAAACATATTAAACCCAAAGGTTAGGAGGAATGTACTGTGTTTTCCGAAATTATGCATGAAGTATGGGAAAATTATAGAGGACGTCTTATAGGGGTTATAATCGGTTTGGTTATTGGCTTACTATTTTTATTCATGGGATTCTTCCGAACTATTTTCCTATTGATATGTATTGGTGCAGGATTTTTTATTGGTAATAGAGTGGACAATAAAGAAGAACTTATAGACCTTTTAGACCGTTTACTACCTCCAGGATATCACAGATAAACTAAATGAAAGAGGAATAAAATGAGCCGTAGAAATGCACGAGAAATAGTTTTGAAAAGTTTATTCATTATGGATTTCACTCCTGACACAGAAATTTCTAACGCACTAAAAGTAGCAGAAGAAGAAATTCAAGGAGCAACTAAAAGCGATGTGGCTTATGCCAAAGAAGTGGTGGAAGGCACTATGTCACACATAGAAGAAATTGATAAAGAGTTGGAAGAAACCTCTAAGAAATGGCATGTTAAGCGCATGGCTGCTATTGATCGTAACCTAATTAGACTGGCGGCCTATGAGATGTTTATGGGGACAGAGAAGGTTCCCTCGGCAATTGCTATTAACGAAGTAGTAGAACTTGCTAAACTTTATGGCAGTGATGAATCTGCTGCATACGTGAACGGGATATTAGGAAAAATGGTTAAAAATCATGATAAATAAACAAGTGGTTCTGGGCATTGATACTAGCTGCTATACAACTTCAGTGGCAATAATGGATCTAACCGGGAACCTGCTTGGTGACTTTCGCCGCATACTAACTGTCAAAGCAGGCGGTTGTGGCCTTGCTCAATCAGAGATGGTATTTCAGCATACACGTAATCTACCTGAACTTATAGAGCAAATAGAAAATATAGAAGAATTACAGGTTGTGGCTATTGGCGTTTCATCACGCCCCAGACCGCTAGAGAATTCGTATATGCCTGCCTTTTTAACAGGATTTGGTTTAGCTAGAAGTTTGGCTAAAGTTTTGCAGGTACCTTTGTTTGCTTTGAGTCACCAAGAAAATCATTTAGAGGCTGGATTATGGTCTGCAGGCGGACCTAGTGCCAGTCACTTTCTTCTTTTGCATGCTTCAGGTGGCACTACTGATATTATGTCTGTAGTGCGGCAAAAAGAAGGGCTTATCTTAGAAACTGTAGGTGAAAGCATTGATTTACATGCGGGACAGTTTATAGATAGAGTCGGAGTGGCCATGGGTTTGCCCTTTCCTGCGGGACCTTCCTTGGAAAAATTGGCACAAGAGGCCAAAGCACACTATGAATTGCCTGTGGCCGTAAGCAAAGAACGGATTAGTTTTTCCGGACCGGCGACAGCGGCTTTACGTGCTCTCGCAGCTGGTGTGGATAAAGCGGCTCTGGCTAGAGGAACAGAAATCGCTATAGGTGAAGCCTTCAATCGCAGCTTGTGTAATATTTGTGCTCAGAAAAACATTCACCAGGTACTGCTCGTAGGCGGTGTGGCAGCTAATAAGTTTATTAGAGAGTTATTAATTACTAAGTTGGCTAAACGCAATATTAAGGTTTATATTCCGGAAGCAAAGTATAGTGGCGATGGAGCTGTAGGAACGGCTTTTTATGCCATGCATAAGATGAGGGATAAGAATGTTAATGGGTAAAGTGTTTACTGTAACCGAAATTAATAGAATTGTAAAAAACCTTTTGGAAAGCCAAAGAGATTTTGCCAATATCCAAGTGCAGGGAGAATTATCGAATTTTCGCAAATATCCTTCCGGCCACTGTTATTTTAACCTCAAAGATAAACAGGGCGTTTTGAAAGCAGTAATGTTTGCAGGTAATGCTTCTAGGTTAAAATTTGAACCTAAAAATGGTGATAGCGTTGTAGTAGTTGGCCGCGTAGGCGTCTATGAGCGCGATGGTGTTTATCAAATTTACGTAGATATTATGTTGCCCATGGGCGCCGGAAATTTGATGTTAGCCTATGAACAACTTAAAAATAAACTAATGCATGAGGGCTTGTTTGATCAAGCACGCAAAAAAGCATTGCCCACACATCCAACCACTGTGGGAATTATCACGTCATCGGCAGGAGCAGCGGTACGAGATATTATTACTGTCTCCAAAAGACGTAATAGTGGGATAAAGCTTATTCTTTACCCCGTCAGAGTGCAGGGGAAAGAGGCCATAGCAGAAATTGTTCAAGCCATTGAATTTATGAATTTACATAATTTAGCTGAAGTACTTATAATTGGGCGTGGCGGAGGTTCTCTTGAAGATTTGTGGGCCTTTAATGAAGAAAAAGTAGTTCGTGCTATAGCAGCCTCGCATTTACCTATAGTTTCAGCCGTAGGTCATGAAATAGATTTTACCTTAGCTGATTTTGCCGCAGATGTGCGCGCCGCTACTCCTTCTGCTGCTGCTGAAATTGTAGTAAGTGACAGCAGTGCTCTAGCAGATAGGGTATCTAAATTAACTAAACGTAATATGCGCTGTATAGAACAGCTTTTAGCGGAGCATACTGCTCACTTAAATAGTTTACAAAAATCTTGGGTTTTTACTCAGCCCTACAGGTTTTTGGAAGAAAAGCGCTTACGCCTAGATAGAGCCAGTGAGCAGCTTATTGGTAATATGAACACTAATTTTAAAGGTATAGAGCATACTTTAGGCATTTTACAAGCTAAATTAGAAACGTTAAGTCCTTTAGCAATTTTGAATCGTGGTTATACCGTAACAGAATTGGATAATGGGAAATTAGCCAAGTCCGTACTGGATTTGCAGGCAGGCCAACAAATAAGCACTAGGTTTTTTGATGGTACAGCCCTAGCAAAGGTACTAAAGATTATAGGAAAGGCGGATAGTTAAATGGCCACAAAAAAAATAAAAGATGATTTAGGTTTTGAGAAAAATTTAGAACGTTTAGAAACTATAGTTGACACTTTGGAAAACGGAGAATTGACCTTAGATGATTCCTTAAAACTTTTTAAAGAAGGCGTTGAATTAAGCAAATACTGTTCCTCTAAACTTGAGACTGTACAGCAGGAAGTAAAAAAAGTTGTATTAAAGAATAATGGGGAATTTACGCTAGAAACTTTTGCGGGAGAAGAAGAATAAATGGATTTTAAAAAATATATGGATGACAGAAAATTGCTTGTTAATAATTTCTTAGAAAAAAGGACGGCAAAAAAGGGAATTTCCAGAGTTGATGACGCTATGCTCTATAGCTTGCTAGCAGGTGGGAAAAGATTACGCCCTATGCTGCTTATGGCAGCGGCAGATGCTGTCGGTGGTAATGGCTACAACTATTTATCAGTTGCTTGTGGATTAGAAATGATTCATACTTACTCTCTAATTCATGACGATTTGCCCATAATGGATAATGACGACTATCGTCGTGGCCGCTTAACTAACCATAAAGTTTATGGTGAGGCTTTGGCACTTTTGGCAGGAGATGGTCTCTTAACTTTAGCTTTTGAAGTTATGCTGGAACAAAAAAACGTATCTCCGGACCTATTGATAGAAACAATCAAAGAAGTGGCCATGTGTGCAGGTAACTACGGTATGGTAGGTGGACAAGTATTGGACTTAGATTCCGAAGGACAACAAATCACACAAGAAGAAATGCGTACTTTGCATGAAGCAAAAACAGGCGCACTTTTTATTGCAGCAATACGTAGCGGTGCTCGGATGGCGGGAGCAAAACCGGAAGAGCTTTTGGCTATGACGCATTTTGCTGAACTCTTTGGATTAGCTTTTCAAATTACTGATGATATCATGGACGTGGAAAGTACCCAAGAAGAAATGGGCAAAGCCGCAGGCAGTGATGCAAAACTAAAAAAAGCCACATACGTTACTTTATATAGCATGGAAGGGGCGAAAGCCTTGGCAGCAAAGACACTGGAAGAAGCTTTAGAATGCCTAGAAGTATTTGGCGCAAAGGCCGAGCCTTTACGTGAAATGACTAGGATGCTTTATAATCGTAAAAATTAATGCTAGAGATATAAATATTATGAAGGGCGGATTCTAGATGACCTTGCTTGAAAAAATAAATTCACCGGAAGATTTAGTGGGGCTAACGGCAGAAGAACTAGAACATTTGTGTGCAGAGATTCGCACCTTGCTTA
>JAQVYX010000087.1 GCA_029004715.1 Acidaminococcaceae bacterium
AACATCCGCATGAAGCTATGTTCTGTAGAAAGGTAGCAATCAAGCCGTTTTCCCCATTTTCCGCCATAGCGGTGTAGTTTGCTTACTTTATTGTTACTAAGTCGGCCAAAAAAGAAAAATGACAAGGCACTACCTAGGCCACCAAGTAATAAATATATAATGCCCAACCAAGGTCCAAACAGTATTCCTGAACTAAGATTGAAAAAAATACTGGGAATCAAAAGCAACGGACGTAAAATATAAAGCCCGATATATACTAAAGAACCCCAAACGCCAAAACTGTCTACCCACTTATGCAAATCTTCCGCCGAATGGGGATGGAAAAAAAGCGAAGACCCATGAATCCACCACAGTAATCCACAAAGCACAACTAAACCCATTATAGCCTTTAACTTATGTATCTTCTTACTTTCATCTACTTCTTGCAATAATTTCACCTACTGTCTATTTTCATGAATAATTATAACATAAAGCATCAAAAGAAACATTAAAAAGGATGCCCTTGTGATTTACTTGCATTTCACTTAGGCATCCTTTTTAATGTTTCTTCTTTTTCCCTAGGTAGGCAGCTGCAATTTCTGGATTTTCTAAAAGTTCGCGCCCCGTACCTGTCATAGTAAGATTTCCTGTTTCTAAGACATATCCTTTATCTGCAATTTTTAGGGCCATATTAGCATTTTGTTCAATAAGTAAAATAGTCATACCTTGTTGATTTATTTCTCTAATAATTCTAAAAATGTCTTTTATTATAAGTGGCGCCAACCCCAAAGAAGGTTCATCCATCATTAATAGTTTTGGTCTGCACATTAAAGCACGACCAACTGCCAACATTTGTTGTTCACCGCCGGATAAAGTTCCAGCCATCTGCCAACTGCGTTCCTGCAGCCTAGGAAATAATTCGTAAATCCAATTGATATCTTTTTTGATATCCTCTTTATCGTTTCTCATATAAGCACCGATTTGTAAGTTTTCTAAAACAGATAAATTAGGAAATACTCTGCGCCCTTCAGGAACCAAAGTAATACCTGTTTTTACTATTTTTTGAGAATTGAGCCCATTGATTTTTTGCCCATTATAGGTTATTTCACCTGAAGCAACTTTAACCAAACCAATAATGCTACGCAAAAGTGTACTCTTGCCTGCACCATTTGCGCCAATAAGTGTAACGATTTCTCCATCCGGCACATCTAAGGAAATACCTTTTAGGGCTTCAATGCCACCGTAGGAAACTACCAAATTCTCTACTTTAAGCATCTTCATCAACCCCCAAATACGCCTCAATAACGCGTTTATTATTTTGGATTTCTTCCGTACTTCCTTTTGCTATTGTTTCACCAAAATCCAAAACATAAATACGGTCAGAAATTTCCATAACTAATTCCATATGATGTTCTATCATGAAAACAGTCAAGTTATATTCCTGCCTAATTTGTTTAATAAAAACTGTCAGTTCATCAGTTTCCTTAGGATTCATACCCGCTGCGGGTTCATCCAAAAGTAAAAGCCGCGGTTCAGTGGCCAACGCGCGAACAATTTCCAACCTACGTTGTTTGCCATAAGGAAGCGAAGACGCTTTTTCCTCTCGCATATCCCACAAATCCACTTTTTTTAGTAACTCTTCAACTTTCTCTTCAGCCTTAGCTTGCTCTTTATTGTACCAGGGCATATGTAATGTTGCGGACATAAAATCTGATTTTAGATGCAAATGCTTGGCAATAATTACATTCTCATAAACGCTCAAATCCTTAAACAATCTGATGTTTTGAAATGTGCGAGCAATACCAATCTTAGCAATTTCACTAGGTTTCATACCTGTAATATTGCATTCTTGTCCTTCAGCATCGGTATATATTACAGCACCATTAGTAGGAGTATATACCCCTGTAATCATATTAAATGCAGTAGTCTTACCAGCGCCATTAGGACCTATAAGTGCCACAATCTCATGTTCATTGATTTCTATTTCCAAAGCATTTACAGCAGTAACACCACCGAACTGCATAGTCATAGCCTTGGTTTTTAAAATATTCTTCATTGTGCTGCTCCTTTCCGCTTAAAAAAGCCGATAGGATTCTTGCAAAAAGCAATTAGCTTGCTCCAAGTTATTTCTCTTGTACCCATAATCCCATGTCGCCAAAATAATACGCACGCCATTAACAGCGCAGAGAACATAACCATACGGAAACCAGGACGGAATAATGGAATCATTGTGCCAAAAAGTTTTAATGGCTCATCAAATATACGCAAATATTCCAAACCTGCGGTAACTATAATAGCTCCCAGCATACTGCCTGTAATACTTCCCATTCCGCCTAAAACGATAATCAGTAAAAAATTGTACGTCAAGGTAAACAAAAAATTTTTGGGATCAACCGTTCCTAATAAGGTTCCATACAAGCCCCCACCAATACCAGCAAAAAAAGCGCTAATCATAAATGCTAAACACTTATGCTTATAAAGATTTATGCCCATAGCTTCCGCTGCGATTTCATCTTCACGAATGGCTTTAAAGGCTCTCCCGTAGGAAGAGTTGATAAGGGCTGCAATAAACACAAAAGTAATCGCCGTAACCACAAAAATATACCGCACATCATTTAAGGGCGGAATATCTTTAATCCCTAGCGCACCATTTGTAAAAGACGATGCGTTGGTAATACAAATACGAATGATTTCAGAGAAGCCCAATGTTGCAATCGCCAAATAATCACCACGCAGCCGCAAAACCGGCGTTCCAATAAGAAAAGCCACCAAGGCAGCTAAAAGTCCCCCAACTATTAAAGCCAACCATACCGGCATTTGGATATCAGCAATAAATGGATTCATCGGCACTGCATAAAAAACATTTGCCCTTAATTCCACCGGAACTGTAAAAATTCCTACAGTATAGGCTCCTATAGCCATAAATCCTGCCTGGCCTAAAGAAAACTGCCCTGCAAAACCATTTGTTACATTCATAGACAAGCCAATAATAGCATAAATCAAACACAAATTAACTATACGCCTTATATAGGAATCTAATTCACTATTAGCAAACCAAGACGCACCAAAAAGCACTATTAATAAAATTGCAGATAAAATTAGATCTCTTTTATTTTTCATGACTACACCTTCTCCGTTGTTCTCTCGCCTAAAATACCTGTAGGCCTGTAGAACAAGATAATAATAAGCACGATGAAAGCGAAGGCATCACGATAGCCGGACAAGTCTGGGAAAAAGGCAACAATCAAAATTTCCCCAAGTCCCAAAATAAAGCCACCTAATACAGCCCCTTTAATGTTGCCAATGCCACCAATAACAGCAGCAATAAAACACTTAAGACCTGGCATAACACCCAAATATGGTGTAATTCCAGGGTACCTGATTCCCCACATAATTGCACCTATGGCGGCCAAGGCAGAACCTATAATAAACGTCATAGAAATTACATTATCAATGTTTATGCCCATAACCCTAGCTATTTCATAATCCTTAGAAACCGCACGCATAGCCATACCTGTTTTTGTATGATTTACGATATGCAATAATACCAATAGGCTAATTATTGTTACAACAGGAATAACCATACTAATAGCTTGAATTTTAATACTGCCAATAGCAATATTTTGCGAAAATAACGGAATATCAGGAAAACTCATAGGTCTTCCACTAAATAAATAATTCGCTAAATTTTCCAATAGAAAAGAAGCACCAATAGCTGATATTAATACTGAATTTTTGGGTGCATCTCGCAACGGCCTATACGCCATGCGTTCTATAATTGCACCTAATAGCGCCGTAGCTACTATGACACCAATAAATGTAAAATACCAAGGTACATGAAAAATCGTAATACCAAAATACGCAAAATAACAAGCCATCATAACAATATCACCATGGGCAAAATTAATCATAAGCAAAATACCATAAACCATAGTATAACCTATAGCGATTAAAGCATATAAACTTCCTAGCGATACGCCATTAACCATATGTTGTGCAAAACTTGCCCCTGACATATTTAAAAAACCTTGGAAAAACTCCATTTATTTACACCACCATATAAGAATAAAAAGAATTGCTTCCTTCCTTTTCGGGAAGGAAGCAGTAGTATTAAAATAAGTAAAATGTTTTATTTCACGTCAACAAAATCAATATATTTAAATTTGCCATCCCTAACAGTCTTAATAACAGCGCCTTTAATAGGATCACCATTTTTGTCAAGAGTAGTCTTACCTGTTACGCCTTCCATATCTTTTGTGGTGGCAATAGCATCACGTATTTTTACAGAGTCAGTAGAATTAGCACGTTTTATGCCATCAATAGCAATTAGGTAAGCATCATAAGCCAACGCGCTCAATGCAGAAGGTTCACCTTTATATTCTTTTACATATTCGTCCAAGAATTTTTTTGCCTCAGCAGTGGTAGCTTTTTCACGATCAAATGCTGTAGAGAATGCTACGCCTTCAACATCTGCGCCACCAACATTAATAAACTCTTGAGTTTCCCACGTATCTCCGCCTAAAAACGGAGCTTTTATACCCAATTGACGGGCTTGCTTTATAAGCAAAGCGGACTCAGTAAAATTCCCTGGAGCAAAAATAGCATCTGGGTGCATAGCTTTGATATTAGTCAAAATAGCAGAAAAATCCTTGTCTCCCGTTTGGTAATTAGCCACTTCAATAATACTATCCGGTCCTGCCAATTTTATGAAAGCATCCTTGAAAAATTTAGCCAAACCAACAGCATAATCATTAGAAACTTCTTGTATTATAGCAACTTTTCTAGCCCCATTTTTAAAAGCATAATTGGCCATTACAGTGCCTTGAAACGGATCAATAAAACAAGCGCGGAAATAAAAATCGTTATTAGCAGTTACTTGTGGATTTGTGCAACTAGTACCAATAGCAGGTACTTTGCTGTTTTTAACAATGTTCCCTGCAGCCATAGACAACGAAGACCCATAAGAACCAAGAAGCACTTTTACTTTATCTCTTTCAATTAAACGAGCAGCCACAGACGCTGCTTCGGCTTTATCAGATTTATTATCAGCAATAACCAATTCAACTTTTTTACCCAAAACCTCAGGATGAAGTTTATTTGCCAATTTAATACCACGTAATTCCAATTCACCACCGGCAGCGTTATCACCCGTCAAAGGCAAAAATACACCTATTTTAATTACGTTAGATTTTGCATCATCTTTTTTTGTATCCCCACCACACCCAGTTAGTAACCCTACCGCTAACGCGGAAGCCAAAATTACGGACATCATCTTTTTCAAATCAATCTTCCCCCTTGTGTATCGATTTTTTAGTATAGTGTTCTTCAACCTTCGTTATTATATCATGGTCAATTTTGCTTTACAACAGTTCTAAACTGTCTTATCAGTTACATATTCCTTCTAAAATTTGTGTATTTCTGTATATACTACTGCTTTTCCCGTGGACACTTGGTAATTATCAAGTCTTTTGTCTTTCTTTGGTGTACTAAAAGCGAAACGTTTTTATTTGTGTCCATTCCACGTGTACTAAGGGGGCAAAAATAAAACAGTTAAAAAGTAAATAGTTGCTTTTTAGCTGTTTTACACTAACATTTTTATTTTTTTTCTTGCTCAAACTTATCCATAGCTTCGGCTCTTTCTTTAACATAATCAGTCATCAAAACCTGTGTATCGTGGACCGTAGCCATACCATGCCTTAAATTTTTTTCTAAAAATGGATAAAGCTTTTCCACCCTTTCCTTTTTATCTACTAACTGTATAACAATTGGTAAATTAATAGGTTCCGTGAAATTTATTAAAAAACGTTTTTCCATACCCCGTCTTTCACTAGCATAGCCCTCAATACATTTAAAAGCAGTACCACCAGCAATTCCAACTTTTCTAGCTTCTTCGAAAATACATTTATAAATTGGTTTGTCCTTATAATAAACATCCTCGCCCACATATACTGTTAACATCGTCAAAGTTTTGAATTCTGCTGTCACGTTAATCCCTCCGCATCATATTGCAATACTTTTAACTTCTCCACTTTATTATAACACTTCATTAAAGCTTCCTGTACGATACCCCTGTAAATCTAACGTAATATACAAAAACCCCAACTTGCGTAAATAGGCAATAATTTCAGTACGTATAACCGGATCTAATAATTTAACAAAATCTTCTTGCTTAACTTCCAAACGTGCAAGCTTCTTGTGACAACGCACTCGCAATTGTCCAAACCCATACTTAGCTAAAAATTCTTCAGCTTTTTCTATTCTTGCCAATTTTTCTTTTGTTAAAATTTCGTTATAGGGAATACGTGATGCTAGGCATGCTGCTGATGGCTTATTCCATGTAACAATACCAAGTTTTTGTGATAACTTTCTTATATCGTTTTTTGTTAGCCCAGCATAACGTAGCGGGCTTTTTATTTTTAATTCTTCCAGTGCTTGTATTCCAGGTCTATAGTCATCCAAATCATCCATGTTGGATCCATCAACAACTATATTTATGCCTCTTTTTCCAGCCTCAGTTTTCAATAAAGAAAATAGTGCCTTTTTACAATAATAACATCTATTAGAAGGATTATCTGCCACATTTTCTATAGCTAAAACATCTACATGCAATATTTCATGAACGATAGACAAATCTGCAGCAAATTGTTGAGCAAACTCTGTTTCTGCGCGTGGATTAAAAACAGATTGCACCGTTATTGCAATAACCTTATCTCCTAATACCTGCTTTGCTACCGTGGCCAGAAAACTAGAATCAACACCACCGGAGAAGCCAATTGCCACACTACCAAGTTCTTGCAAATATTGCTTCAATTTCTCATATCTTTTCTCAATGCTCATTGTTTCTACCTCGCAGGTGATTATGCCTGCGCCAGAGCACATATGCCCCGCCGCCAAGTAAAAGTATTCCCAATAACCATCCCACTACTTTAAAGGGGTTACAATAAGTAACAGTAGCCTGCATAGGGTTATCATCGCCAATGGATAAAACCCAAGTCATAGTTCTACCATCTTCAGAAACTATGGAAGCATTAGTCTTAGTAACTCTTGTAGGCAACTTCAACACAAACCGTAAATCAATTTGCTTTATCAAATTTTCCATTATCCACTGTTCATTGTGCTTAGAAATTTTCTCTGGGTTTGCCTTTAAATTTA
>JAQVYX010000088.1 GCA_029004715.1 Acidaminococcaceae bacterium
AAGCAATGATTTCTGAAGCATTCCCTTTAACTACACTTGGTTTATATTCTTTAAATTGCAGCAATAATTTGGTTCTAAGTTCTCCAATGCCCACCGCTACCGGATCAAGTACCCATGGTTTTCCAGCTTCATACAATGTTTTGGCAGTACGCGGTAAGGTCTCTTCATAAATTGGCAAAAGCGTGCCAACATTGATATAAGTAGCTGCGGCCGCTTTAGCTAAAAATTCTCCTTCATCAGGCAAATAGACCATGGCGGCAGCACCTCCTACAGCTAGTTGTGCATTGGCTACAAGATTAATTGTCACGCTATTAGTAATAGAGCCTACCATAGGGTTAGTTTTCTTTACCGTTTCCACGGCCTGCACAATCTGTTTTTTGATAAATTCTTTATTAATCATGCTCTCATCTTTCTTTCTTTTTATATTTACTTCACTAGAGAATACATGGCTAAAGACAGCTAAAATAAATAAAAAGACGCTCGCTAATTAGGCAAGCATCTTTTGCATCTTAACATTGCTTCCCTACGTCAGTATTAACTAACAGGTTCAAAGGGTCAGGTTTTACCTTCTCAACTCCTAGGAGTCCCCCCACAATTAAACTTATTTATTTTTTATAACATAGCACCTATTGCCAATCATGTCAATATCAAAACAATTAGACTAAGAAACAAAAGTGTATATTAGTCACTGCTGTAAAATTTGATTATTAAAAAATAAAATCAACTATTATCTTTAACATTATGAGTAAAATGTAGTAATATATAGACAACTATAATTTCTCAAAGGAAAAAACATAAAAATGGAGGCACAAACATGTTTGAAAATATGATTGAAAATTTAAAAACAAAACATCAAAAACTAGTATTTACTGAGGGTTTAGATCCAAGAATTCTTGAGGCTGCCAGCCGTTTAAAAAAAGATAAGATCCTCGAACCTATACTATTAGGTAATCCTAAAGAAGTACATATAGCAGCGCAAAAATACGGTTTTTGTATAGATGAAATTGAAATCATAGAACCTAAAACATATACAGCTCTAGAATCCATGGTTGCCATGATGGTGGAACTTAGAAAAGGAAAAATGGATGAAGCTACTTGCCGCGGATTGTTAATGAAAACCAATTATTTCGGCACCATGCTTGTGAAAATGGGGCATGCTGACGGTCTCTTAGGCGGAGCAACCTATTCAACTGCCGACACTATCCGCCCCGCGTTACAAATCATTAAAACAGCACCGGGAAATAAAATCGTTTCAAGCTGTTTTATTCTATATCGCAAAACAGATAATGTTGAAGAAAAATACGCTATGGGCGATTGTGCTATCAACATTAATCCCAGTGAAGATGAACTTGTCGAGATTACTATCGAAACAGGAAAAACAGCAAAAATCTTTGCCATTGATCCTAAAGTTGCCTTATTATCTTATAGCACTTTGGGCTCCGGTGCCGGAGAATCAGTAGATAAAATGCGTAACGCGGTAGCAAAGTTGAAAAATCTAAATCTCGATTTCCCCGTTGACGGTGAATTACAGTTTGATGCCGCATTTTCCAATGATGTGGCAAAGATAAAAGCACCAAACTCTCCTGTAGCGGGAAAAGCTAATACTTTCATCTTCCCTGATATTAATGCCGGCAATATTGGTTATAAGCTAGCTCAGCGTATGGGAAGCTTTAAAGCCTATGGTCCTATCTTACAAGGACTGAATGCACCTATAAATGACCTTTCTAGGGGTTGTACTGCCGATGAAGTTTACAATATGGCAATTATTACTGCTTCTTTGAAGAAATAAGTTTTCTCCTTTATTTTCTTAAACTAACAATGCATAATAGATATATTCATACCATGTTTTTCTGAAAAATTATCTATAAATAAAAAGATGCTTGCCAATTAGGCAAGCATCTTTTTCATCTAATATTGCGTCTCTCCGAAGGCTTTATCTTTTTTTGCTTTTCGTTTTAATGAAAGCTCGTGCATTTTTTATCCCACCCATTTCCGCAAACATACTGGTAATCTTTTCAGTATCAATTTGCCGTGAGTTTAAGCCCTCATATTTTGCTTCTTTTTTTAATTTCAAATAATTAGCAAAACGCTCAGCAGACAAAAGGCCGTCCTGAATAGCTTTTTGTACCGCACAATTTGGTTCTCGAATATGGGTGCAATCACGAAACCTACACTTTTTTGCCAGCTCATCAATATCAATAAAAGTCTTTGTTAGATTAATATTTTCAATTCCCAGTTCACGCATTCCCGGAGTATCAATTACAACTCCACCACCGGGAAGGATTAACAGCTCTCGCCGTGTTGTAGTATGCCTACCTCTATCGTCATTTCGCAAACCATTTGTCGACAGCACATTTTGGTCCATAAGCTTATTTATTATAGTTGATTTTCCTACTCCTGATGAGCCAATAAATGCTATGGTTTTCCCGCTGCCAAGGTACTTTTGCACTGATTCCAACCCATCTCCTGTGAAACTCGAAGTAACAAACACGTCTACGCCGCAGGCCACAGTATCAATTTCCGCCAGCCTTTGAGAAATATTATTACATAAATCAGATTTAGTAAGTACGATGACAGGAACTGCTCCGCTGTCCCAAGCAATTCCAAGATAGCGTTCTAATCTACGCAAGTTGTAATCATTGTTAAGGGACATACAGATAAATACAGTGTCAATATTTGCGGCTATTACCTGCTCGTTATTCGCTGTCCCGGCCGCCTTTCTTATAAAAGCACTTTTTCTAGTTAGAACATGGTGGATGATTGCGTTACCACCGCTATCCTCATTGCGGTCAAGCATAACAAAATCGCCCACTGCCGGATAATCAGACGAGGTTTGTATAGCAAAACGAAATTTCCCGGAAATCTCTGCCCTTAGTTCCCCTTGTGCTGTTATAACCTTGTACAAGACCTTGTATTGGGATCCCACTCGGCCAATATAAAAATTCGAATATAAAGCAGCCTCAGTAATAAATCTTTGACTGAGTCCTATATTTTCCATATTAATTTTATTCATTTTATATCCTCCAAAAAATTTTACTAAACTTTTGGGAGGTATATACATTAATTTATTTTGTATGCACCTCCCGCATCAGCACAATATCCAATTCAATTTTTAACATAAAACAACAACTCCTTTCAAGGTTATATTACGTTTAGCTTTTTATCTTGTCAAGCATAAAAAAACACTGATTAATATTATATTATTACTATTGCTTTCTAACCATGGATACCTTGGGTTACAGACTTTTTTGCATATAGGCAATAAAATACGAAATACAGGCTGTGCCTTTAAAAGTGGAAAAGGGATTGTAGGAGCTTAGCTGGCAAAATCCTATTACGTGATTTGTTTCCGTATCTCTAAGGGCATAAGAAGGATACCCTTTTGACCCTTTCATTATCATTGCAAAAAAGGTTTTGGTAATTCACTATCAGCAAAGGCATAAATACTATTTTCCACATAAAAATTGAAAATATTCATAACTTCATTAAAGCTACAAGCCGCTTTTACTCTTGGCAGAACCATGGTCATTTTATACATATAGGATAGCACAATGGGCCAATATCTTTTTAGTAATTTTTAAATTTTATATTGACAGATGTCAGTTTAGCTACTATACTTAGTTCATGGAAAACAAAATGACTGTTAGCTTAATGAACGAATTTATCAAAATTTCATACAAATTAACTGAGCTTGAAAAAACTCCATTTGATTTTGGTACTGATGAATTACTCTACCCTTCAGAAATTCACACCATTGATGCCATTGGAGATCAATGTAATACAGTAACTGACATCAGCCTGAAATTTGGTATAACCAAGGGTGCCGTATCTCAAGTCATAGCAAAACTTTACAAAAAAGGCTATATTACCAAAGAACGCAACGTAGCCTACAGCAAGGAAATTCTATTATCACTTACTGAAAGGGGTCTAGTAGCATATAAATCACATAAGAAATTACATAAATCAATGGACATAGGAATGGCAAAGCTAATAAATGGTTATTCTGATGAGTATTTGCAGCATTTTAAAAATATGCTCAGGGAATTAGGAGAGGAAGTTGATAAGTTTATCAAACTAGGGAATAAAAATTGAAAAGAAAACTATACTATAGTTTTTTTTGCAGTTTCAGTTTAGCTACTTAATCGAGAAGGAGGACCCCATTACGAAATGAAAAAAATATTAGGTATTTGTGTCAGTCCTAGAAAAAATGGAAATAGCTCTATTATTTTAAATGAACTTTTACGCCCTGCAAGAGAAATAGGATATCAAACTGAGGTATTGAATTTAGGAACTGCAAAAATTTTACCATGCAATGGTTGTTTAAGTTGCACCAATTCATCATATAAGTGCATCTTAAAAGATGATTTAGAACAGGTTAAGGAAAAAATTGAGTCCGCAGATGCAATAGCTCTGGCCTCTCCTTGCTATTATCTTTCCACACCGGCTATTTTAAAAGCAGTTATGGATAGATCAGCAGCTTGGGCAATTAATAAAATGGCAACTGGGGGGAAAAAGAAATATGGTGTCGCTGTTTCTGTAGCTGGCGGAAATCCATTTGAATTTTCACTACAACGAATCTATTCAAGTTTGTTTCTAAAATTGTACAACTGTGAAATTGTTGGTCAATTTACAATTGGAAACAGTTTTAATAAAGGTGAAGTTTTACTAGTACCAAGCAAATTAAAATCAGTTAATGAACTTGGAAAGAATCTTGTCCAATCTCTTGAAAAAAACTGCTGCCAGAAATCAAAGATAAATGAAAATAGCTCAAAGTTAGCTTGTCCACAATGTTTTAATGATGTTTTTCAAATTTATAAAAATGGTAGCTTAATCTGTCCTGTATGTGGTACAGAACTAAAAAAACCTACAGTCGGTAAGCCAAAAAATATTTTAAATCGTTTTTCTTTAGAGGGCGCCAATGAACATAGATCTCATATAATTGATAACATTACTGGTAAAATCCTAGCTGGTGACGAAATTAATAGAAGGCTAAAAGCCTACTGGGATTCTGATATTTTGCCGGAAGAAAACTATCAAATTGATTATAATTTAGAAGATGTAATAAATTTAGTAACGTGGGACAATGAAGCGCTTGGAATTTTAAGCACCTCTGTTCCACCTGCCCTACAAGAAGTCATCAAAAAAGCAATTACAAAGAAAGCCTTTCAAAAAGGTGAATCTGCTGTAACCAAAATAACATTACGTAAATACATGTCACCATTTTTTATTAGTTAGTTTATTCATAAAATGAATTATAGAAAAGGAGATCAATTATGAAAAATTTTATAAATTTTAAAAAAGGTACTTTTAATTTTCATCCTAATCCAAATTTTAATTATCAATTAAACCGTACTTACGCATGGAGCAATGGTGATTTTGAAGAGCTCAAAGCTGTCGCAAAAAAAATTACAAATGCAGAAACGTGGGAAAAAGAATTTCTGAAAATTGCAGATAATGCTTTAAGGGAAAAACGTATTGAGGCAGCCATTGCTTATTACCGCATGGCAGAATTTTTTATGTATGACGGTCATCCAGCCAAAATTACAACCTATGATAAAGCCGTTAATCTTTTTTATGATTATTACGCAGAGCTCTTTAAATCAGGTATTGTAAAGAAAGCTTTAGTTCCATATGAAAAAGCACATCTTCCAGTATTATATACTGAGCCTGAAGCAGAAAGCCCTATCGACACTATTCTATTACACGGTGGTTACGATTCTTATATGGAAGAATTTTTGCCAATGATGCTCTATCTGCGTGAGAACGGCTTTGCTGTTTATCTTTTTGAAGGTCCTGGCCAAGGTAGTGCATTAAGAAAAGAAGGATTACCTTTTATTCCTGAGTGGGAAAAGCCAGTTACCAAGATTTTAGACCACTTCGCCTTGAGCGATGTGACAATCATAGGACTCTCTCTCGGTGGAATGTTAGCACCAAGAGCCGCCGCTTTTGAAAATAGGATTAAACGTGTTGTTGCCTGGAGTTTACTCCCCAACCTTTTTGATTTGTTAATATATGATATGCCTGAAAATTTTCAAGAAGTAGTTCGCTTGCTAATGAAATCAGAAGACGCAAACACCTTGAATTTTATTATGAAGAATTTAATGGAAAAAAATCCTTTGCTTGATTGGGCAATCAAGCATGGAATTCATAATATGGGTGTAACTTCTCCTTATGAATTTTTAAAGAAAATTAATAAGTTTCAATATTTGGATGTTGGTTCTAAAATATCCCAAGATTTTCTATTGTTGGGAGCTACAAAAGATCACTTTATTCCTACCGAATTCTCCACCCCCATTATCGCTTGCCTAACCAATACCAAGTCCTTAACATACAGACTCTTCACCGAAAAAGAAAGTGCCGAAAATCATTGTAATGCAGGTAACACAAAACTAGTGCTTGATACAATTATAGATTGGATAAAGTTAGTTAAGAGTTAACCAGTTTGCTAAAATTTTTGTTTGCTGGCAAACATGCTACAATTTTATAATTAATTTTAAAAACTATCCCCCAAATATGATTTATCATATTTGGGGGATAGTTTAAACGTTTATTAACTTTTTCTAGAATAGATTTTATAGTTTCATTAACCGTTCGTTAATCGCCTGCAAAAACTCTTCAGTATTAGCAATATGTTTTCCTTCAATATCAGACAAGGCTGCCAAATCACCGGTTAAAACACCGTCTTCAATTGTCATTATGGAAGCTTTTTCCAACTTATCAGCAAAGGCAACTAATTCACTTAGGCCATCAAGTTCTCCCCGTTTTCTTAGGGCGCCGCTCCAAGCAAAGATGGTAGCCATAGGATTCGTAGAGGTTTTTTCGCCTTTAAGGTATCTGTAGTAATGCCGTTGTACTGTTCCATGTGCTGCTTCATATTCATAATATCCTTCAGGGGATAACAAAACGGAAGTCATCATAGCCAAACTGCCAAAAGCTGTGGCTACCATATCTGACATTACGTCCCCATCATAATTTTTACACGCCCAAATCATGCCGCCTTCGGAACGGATAATTCTGGCAACCACATCATCAATAAGGGTGTAGAAGTATTCAATACCAACCTCATCAAATTTAGCCTTATATTCTTTGTCAAAAATTGTTTGGAATATATTTTTT
>JAQVYX010000089.1 GCA_029004715.1 Acidaminococcaceae bacterium
GTTAATGAAAACTATACAATAAATGCCATTGTTAAAAATATATTAGAAAATGAGCATTTACTATAATATTTAACTTATATATAACATTTGTGCTATTTTGACATATTTTTTTTCACATTTTCACCTTTTTTTTGCCATAAATATATTTTACACTAAAATCATGATAAGGACTACCCCTCCTTATCATGATTTTCCCCAGTATCATAACACAACTTCCTTTTTTGAAAAAGAGCATTGCTCCCAGCAATGCTCTTTTTCGTTGCACAAAAAAAGGCACTACCAAAATGATAGTACCCTACAATTTTACAAACTTTATTACCTAGGTAAGATCAAGAGCTTTATTGCCGTTCTTTCATCTCCATCAATAACGATATCAATAAATGCTGGGATACAAACCAAATCCATCCCATGAGGAGCTACAAATCCACGAGCTATTGCAATGGCTTTTACAGCTTGATTTAGGGCACCTGCCCCAATTGCTTGCATTTCCGCCTTACCTTCTTCACGCAGAACTCCTGCTAAAGCGCCTGCAACAGAATTCGGGTTCGACTTTGCTGAAACTTTTAGTACATCCATATTAGTTCCCCTCCGATCATATTTCTTACATATATATACTCATTCCAAATTCAACACTTTTTCCATTTTTCCTGCTTTAAATTAAAAAAAACTATTTAGTTCACAGTTTTGTCACTAATATAATAGAATAATAGTGCCGCCAAGGTTTTAGCATCAAAAATATCTTCTTCCAAAACCATTTTTTTCACCTGTTCCGGTGAAAAAGCAACTATGTCAATAAATTCGTCTTCATCTGTGTGTTGTGCTTCTTGTTTTAATCCCGTAGCCATATACAAGTGAATAATTTCATCCGTAAACCCAGGTGTTGTAACTATAGAGGTCATATGCCGCAATTTCCTTGCCCGATAACCTGTTTCCTCTGATAATTCTCTAGCTGCACATACAACAGGGTCCTCTCCTGCGTCTAATTTCCCTGCCGGTATTTCATAAAGTACAGTTCCTACCGGATAACGATACTGTTTCACAAAAACCATGCTACCATCTTCCAAAATCGGTAAAATTCCTACAGCACCTGGATGGTTAATAATTTCCCGTTCAGCCATTTTTCCATTTGGTAGCTTAACCGTATCTATTTTAACCTTGAGAAGTTTCCCGGTAAATCCAACTCGTGAAGCAATACTTATCTCATCCAAGTTTGCTTGTTGTATTTTTTTCATGCTTATCGCCTCTTATTTCCTAAAAAAAGTGAATTAACCCTACAAAGCATTTTTTATTTTTGCAGCCATATCCAATATCTCAACGGCATTTTCTTTTGCTGTACTAGTAGTACTTTTGCCACCAGTCATACGCATGATTTCCTCTATGCGTTCTTTCGGACCTAATGTTTTAACCATAGTTATTGTAGACCCACCTTTAATGGTCTTAGTAATATATAGGTGATTATCGGCAAAACAAGCAATTTGTGCCAAATGAGTTATACAAAGAACTTGCCGTTTTGTTGAAATAATAGCAATTTTTTCTGCCATCTTTTGTGCGGTCACGCCACCTACACCGGTATCGATTTCATCAAATACCATAGTAGATACTCCTGATTTTTCCAGCAAAACAGTTTTAATAGCTAATGCTAGACGCGATAATTCTCCGCCTGAAGCAATCTTTTGCAACGGTTTTAATTCCATCCCTAAATTTGCTGAAAATAAAAATTCTACAGCATCTTGCCCTTTTATATCACATTTATCTTTACGAGCAAAACCAGCTTTAAATATGCCTTGTTCCATAGCTAAATCTTTTATATGCAGCGTAACTAACTGGGTAAATGCTTTTGCCGCCTGATGGCGATAATTGGTAAGTGCCTCTGCTTTAGCTAACATTTCTTGTTCCAACTCTTGTTTCTTTTTGCGGGCAAGAGCTAAATTTTTGTCTAAAAAGGCCATACCATCATATTCTTCTTGCTTTTCACTAAGCTGTTTAGTTACATCCTCTAGAGTCCCGCCATATTTTTTCTTCAGACGAAATAGCAGGTCTAAACGTTCTTGTATCGCGGTTAACTGCGCAGGTTCAAAATCGCCGGAAGCAATATAATTGCCCAATGTTTGCCTTAAATCTTCCAGTGTAAGCCAAGCGTTGTCCATACCATCATATACTGCCTGTAACGAAGAGTCGAAGCTCTTAACCCTATCTACAGCCGTTGACGCCTCCGTTAAAAGGTCTAAAATTCCTTCTTTATGCTCATCGCCATCTAATAATTTATGTGCCAAGTTAACTGCTTCTAATATTTTCCCGCTATTACTGAGTTTTTGCACCTGTTCTCGCAGAAGTTCGTCTTCTTTGGGAAGAATATGAGCATTTTCTATTTCCGTAATTTCCGCCTGCAGGCGCTCCATAATTTCCTGTCTATTTTGATTTTGTTCCAATAATATGGCAAATTCACTGCTGGCTGCTCCATGTGCCCTATATACTTCTTGATAGGCGCTTAAAAGCTCCTGCAATTTCGTGCCACCGTAAACATCTATCATCTCCAAAGGAGCGCCTGTACGCAAAAGTTGTTGATTTTCATGTTGCCCATGAATATCAACTAAATGTGCTGCTATTTTACTCAGCAAATTCACAGGGATTTGCATGCCATTAACAGTAGCCTGACTTTTGCCATTTTTTAAAACACGACGACGCAAAAATAAAGTATCTTCTTGGTTTTCAATACCCAATTCTTCTAAAAGTTGCAGCACAGGTTTTTGGTCACTAAGGTCAAAGACCGCTTGTACCCAATAGGAATCAGCACCACTACGAATATAGTCCGTAGAAGCTCTATTGCCCAAAACGATACTAAAAGCATCTATCAATATGGATTTACCGGCACCGGTTTCACCGGTAAAGACATTAAATCCCGGCGTGAATTCAATTAAAGCATCTTCAATTAGTGCAAAATTATGTACATGGAGGGAACTTAGCATTCCTTGCACCCCTTTATTATTCTGCTAAACCAAAACGACTTTTTAATTTATCAATATTTTCTCTTTTATCAATGCAAATAAAAATTGTATCATCGCCACCAACCGTGCCCAAAACTTCCGGCCATTTTAAATAGTCAACAGCATATGCTACTGCCTGCGCCGTACCCGGTAAAGTACGCACTACTACCATATTTTCAGAGGACATCACCGACAAAATAGAATCTCTGAAAGTTCGCTCCATGCGATCAGGGGTCAATAGCTTTTCATGTTCTTTAGGGAATGCATATCTGTATTTGCCGGATGCATCGGGAACTTTCACCAGCATCATCTCTTTGATGTCACGCGATACAGTGGCCTGTGTTACATCAAATCCAGTAGCTTGTAAAGCTTCGGCTAAATCTGCCTGTGTCTCTACCACACATTTGTCGATGATTTTTTTAATGGCTTCTTGACGTGAAATTTTCATATTGTCCCCCCTAAAACTTAGTTGTATCTTCACCACGCAGTAACCTTTTTTGCCATGTTGCATAATACGAAATTGGATTTGTTCTAATGAATTGCGCGAAACAAGGACTGGCTTCTACCAGCACTATATCGTTTTCTTTAATAGATTTAATAATTACCCCATCTGCCGATAAAGAAATTTCCTCAAAAGGAGGCATTACAGATATCTCTATCTTATCTTTTAGGGGAATGACTAATGGTCTTGTATGCAAGGCATGAGCGCAAATCGGTGTCAAAATCGCCACTTCCAGCCCTGGATAAACAATAGGTCCACCTGCCGATAAAGAATACGCTGTAGACCCTGTAGCGGTAGCAATTATTAACCCATCAGAAGGATAGTTAGCTGAAATCTCTCCGCCTATTTTAACTTGTAACCTAGTCATCTGTGAGACGTAGCCTTTAGCCAAGACCAAGTCATTAAGCGCATGTGCTTTAGCTACTACTTTACCATCTTCAAATACTTTTACTTGCAGCATCCCACGGTTCTCTAATTTGTAGGCACCATCTCTGATTTTCAGGAAAGTTTCCTGCATTTGTGGTAGTTCCACTTCAGTCAAAAATCCTAAACGGCCAAAATTAACACCCATAACCGGAATGTTCAAAGGTGCGGCATAACGCGCCATACGTAATAGCGTCCCATCTCCGCCCAGAGAGACAGCAACATCCATTTTTTTTATGCTGTCCACATCTTTTACACAATAGTTGCCTAAGTTATACTGGGCCGCAATATCTCTGGGCAGTAACAACTCTATGTCATTAGCGCGACAAAAATTTACCAACGGCAACATTTGTTCCTGTACACTCTTTTTTTCTAAATTAGGAAAAATACCAACAACTTTTTTTTTCATAATTACCACCTATGTTTTATAGCTCGCTATGAGATGCGGCTACCACTTGGTCTATCGTCTGCTCATTAACTTGATCCTCGCCCTGCATTTTCAGGTACAATAAATATTCTCTATTGCCTTCCGGTCCCTTAATGGGGGAATAGTTTAAACCTGCCGGAATAAACCCTAATTCTCTTGCCACTGTTAAAATACGGGTAATTACTTCTGTATGAACTTTAGCATCACGCACTACGCCTTTTTTACCTACGTTTTCTTTACCAGCCTCAAACTGAGGTTTGACCAAAGCGATTACTGCACCGTCAGCAGCTAAAAGTTTTTTAGTAGCAGGCAAAATTTTATCTAAAGAAATAAATGCTACATCGATAGTCGCTATGTCTATTTTTTCTTCTAAGGTATCTTCCTCCATGAAGCGCACGTTAGTACGTTCCATGTTTACAACTCGTGTGTCATTGCGCAAGCTCCAAGCTAGTTGACCATAACCTACGTCGACCGCATAAACTTTTACAGCCCCATTTTGCAATGCACAATCAGTAAAACCACCGGTAGAAGCACCTAGGTCAGCTACGATTTTACCCTTAATGGAAATGTCAAATACTTGTAAAGCTTTTTCCAATTTTAAGCCTCCACGACTCACATAGGGCAGTTTATTGCCCAAAATACGAATAGCGGAATCAATACCGATTTGAGTTCCCGGTTTATCTATTTTTTGCTCATTAATCAGAATTTGTCCGGCCATAATAGCCGCCTGAGCCTTTGCTCTCGATTCATACAAGCCTTTATTGACTAAAAATATATCTAACCTTTCTTTTTCCATTTAGTCCACCTTGCTGCGCAGCTTAGCAATAATGCGGCTAGCCATGCTCTCCGCATCTAAGTGCAAATCTTTTAAAAGTAGATTTGTGCAGCCTTGAGGCACAAATTCATCCGGAATAGCAAAATTTATAATTTTAGTATTTTTCAATTTATCTGACTTACTAAGATATTCTAAAACAGCAGAACCAAAACCACCTTTTAAAATATTTTCTTCCATGGTCACAATAAATCCTGTTTTTTCCACAAGAGTCGTTAGCAACTCTTCATCTAGGGGTTTAATAAAGCGAGCATTAACAACATTGGCAATAATACCTTCTTTGGCCAAAATTCCTGCTACTTCGCAGGCCGTATGTACCATAGTACCTACAGCCCAAATGCTAAGATCTTTGCCATCTCTTAAAACTTCGGCCTTACCAATGGGTAGTGCGTGCAATTCATCACTACAAGCAACGCCTAACCCACTTCCTCTAGGATAACGTAGTGCAATAGGTCCATTGAATTTTGCTGTCGTATAAAGCATATGACGCAATTCATTTTCGTCTTTAGGCGCCATTATTGTCATTTTAGGCATCATGCTTAAATAAGAATAATCAAAAACGCCATGATGAGTATATCCGTCATCACCCACTAATCCTGCTCTATCTAAACAAAAAACTACCGGCAAGTCCTGCATACAAACATCATGCAACACTTGGTCAAACCCGCGTTGCAAGAATGTAGAATAGATAGCAACATATGGTTTTATGCCTTCACACGCCATTCCGGCTGCCAAAGTTACTCCATGTTGTTCAGCAATGCCAACGTCAAAAAAACGTTTAGGATATTTCTTGGCAAAGGGAGTTAATCCTGTACCGTCAGGCATAGCGGCCGTAATAGCCACTATTTTTTCATCTGCGGCGGCCATTTCCAAAATTGTATCGCTAAAGACCTCAGTATATGTTTTAGCAGCGGTAGAGGACACAATTTTTTTCCCGGTAGCAATATCAAAAGCCCCTGTCCCATGAAATTTATTAGGGTTAGTCTCTGCCGGCAAATAGCCTTTGCCTTTTTTAGTTATAATATGCACAAGAACAGGCTTATCAATTGTTTTTGCTGTTTCTAAAACATCTTCGACTGCTTTAATATCCTGGCCATCAATAGGTCCCATATAAGTAAAGCCTAAATCTTCGAATAACATACCAGGCACCAAAAAATATTTTAAGCTATCTTTGAAGCGATTGACCGTTTTAGCGAGCTGGTCACCAATATTAGGAATGCTTTTCAATAAATTTTCAGCATCAAATTTTATTTTTGAATAAGTTGGATCCGTGCGAATCCTATACAAATATTCCGACATAGCCCCCACATTTTTGGAGATAGACATTTCATTGTCATTTAAAATAACGATTAGTTTTTTTTGCAAGTCTACTGCATTATTAAGGCCTTCAATAGCCATACCACCAGTTAGAGCCCCGTCGCCAATAACAGCAATTACGTTATAGTCTTCACCATTTAAATCTCGAGCTCCCGCCATACCTAGTGCTGCCGAAATTGAAGTGCTAGCGTGACCTGTGCCAAAGGCATCATTGGGATTTTCTTGTCTTTTGGGAAACCCTGACAATCCTTTATATTGACGCAAAGTAGCGAACTCTTTTCTACGTCCGGTAAGAATTTTGTGTACATAGGCTTGATGCCCTACATCCCAAACAATTTTATCTTTGGGAGTATGAAATACTTTGTGCAAGGCTATGGTCAATTCCACGACGCCCAAATTAGGAGCTAAATGTCCACCATTTTTAGAAGTAACTTCAATAAGCAAGGTGCGAATCTCTGCAGACAAATGTTCTAGTTCTTCTGCCGTTAGCCCCACTAAATCTTCCGGTGAATTTATTTTTTCAAGCAAGGTCATCTAGAATCCGCCCTTCATAATATTTATATCTCTAGCATTAATTTTTACGATTA
>JAQVYX010000090.1:0-1500 GCA_029004715.1 Acidaminococcaceae bacterium
TCTGCAGCAGCAACCAAAACAGCTTCAACACTGGTAGGCTCAACATCGCCATGATGTGACTCAATAGCATTAATAACCGTGGCAGACTCATGATAACGTTTAGCAACTTCCGCGCCTAATTCAACATGAGATCCTTCCATTTCATGATCAACCGCTTTACCAATATCATGAAGCAACCCTGCTCTTTTAGCCATGGTTACATCTACGCCCAACTCAGCAGCCATAAGACCTGCCAAATGTGCTACTTCCGTAGAATGCTTCAAAACATTTTGCCCATAACTAGTTCTATAACGTAAACGTCCCAACAATTTTATAATTTCAGGATGCACACCATGAACACCGGTATCAAACGTTGCTTGTTCACCTGCATCTTTAATTTTTTGATCAATTTCCTTTTGAGCTTTCTCCACCATTTCTTCAATTCTTGCTGGATGAATACGCCCATCATTAATCAGTTTTTCCAATGCAGTCCTGGCTATTTCCCGTCGCACAGGGTCAAAACCGGATACTATTACAGCTTCCGGAGTATCATCGATAATCAAATCAATACCAGTCAAAGTTTCCAATGTTCTTATATTACGACCTTCACGACCAATAATCCGGCCCTTCATTTCATCATTGGGTAATGCCACTACAGAAACAGTAGTTTCTGCTACATGATCAGCAGCACAACGTTGAATAGCCATAGAAATAATTTCTCTTGCCTTATTATCTGCTTCATCTTTGGCTTGTTGCTCTAAATCTTTAATCAGTTTAGCTGTATCATGCTTAACTTCAACCTCTACTGTGTTCAACAATTCCCTTTTGGCTTCTTCTGAAGTTAATCCGGAAACTCTTTCTAATTCATCTCTTTGTTTGGAATATAATACCTCAAGTTTATCTTGAGCATCACGCAACTTGCTAGTTTGTTCAATTAGATTTTCTTCTTTTCTCTCGTAGGAATCTAATTTTTTATCAAGATTTTCTTCTTTTTGCACCAATCTCCGCTCAGATTTTTGTATTTCAGAACGACGTTCCTTATTCTCCCGTTCAATTTCACTACGCAGGCGGTGTATTTCTTCTTTAGCTTCTAGCAATACTTCTTTTTTCTTCGCCTCGCCGGTTTTTTCGGCTTCTTGAACGATACGATTTGCGGTTTCTTCAGCTGTCGCAATTTTTCCTTCTGCAATATTTTTGCGTACTAAATAACCAATAGCACCTCCAACAACACCAACACCGACGGATATTCCGATTATTTCTAAAATAATCTTCACCTCCTCAGTATTATTTTTACAACATTTTCACATAAACTTCTCTAAAATTTTACATCTTACAAACAAATGAGGCAACCATAGGTCGCCTCGTGGATAACAATATTACACATTAACACGATTGGATATAGTAATTCTATCTGTTTTTTCAGAAAGTGTCAAGATTTCCCTACTTATCTATAGGATTATTCCAACTGTTTTAATGTTTTTTTTATAATATAACCGCCAAAACCTCTGGTTGCCAAGGCCC
>JAQVYX010000090.1:1510-7044 GCA_029004715.1 Acidaminococcaceae bacterium
CAAATTAACCCTACCCTTTTCACTGGTCAAGTCAAACTTAGCAGAATTCTTCTTAAGGCAGTTTCTACCGAAGTCAATTGCTCTTTCTTCCTCTTCTTCCGCAGTTAATTTATGCACGATAATATCAATAATATTTTTGTCTACTTGTTTCTTGAGCAGCGTAAGCTGTAAATGGCTGCGTCCATAATATTTTTTTGAGAGCCACCCTTGATATACTCTATTGCCATAATTTTCTTCATTTAAAAGTTTATAGTGTTTAAGCTTTATTACCACCTGATCTATTATTTCCTGGGGGCACTGACGCATACGCAACTTTCCCTCCAAGTCTTGTTGGCTATGATCTCGGTAGCTAAGCTTTGTTAAGGCAAAGTCATAGGCCATAGCCATCGTAGTTATTGGTGGTTTACTCCTTACTGTCATCTTTTTCACTGCCTTCTATAGAAACTGCCGGCTTTTCAGCTACAGGTTCAGGAAGGGCTGCTTTTCTAATTTTAACTTCAATTTCTGCGGCCATTTCAGGATTCTTCCTGAGAAAGTCTTTGGCATTTTCTCTACCTTGACCAATACGCTCGTCACCATAAGAATACCAAGAACCACTTTTGTTAATAATATCAAATTCAGCACCTAAATCTACCAAGCAACCCTCATGAGAAATCCCTTTGCCATACATAATATCAAATTCTGCTTGTTTAAAAGGAGGCGCAATTTTATTTTTAACGACTTTAACCCTAGTTCTATTACCTATCATATCATTGCCGTTTTTTAAAGTTTCAATACGTCTTACATCCAAACGAATAGTCGCATAAAACTTCAAAGCACGACCACCTGTTGTAACTTCCGGACTACCAAACATAACGCCGACTTTTTCTCGAATTTGATTGATGAATACCGTGGATGTATGGGATTTAGCAATAATTCCTGTCAATTTACGCAATGCTTGGCTCATCAAACGAGCCTGCAACCCTACATGAGAATCACCCATTTCGCCTTCTATTTCGGCTCTGGGAACCAATGCTGCCACCGAGTCCACGACAATGATGTCAATAGCTCCACTGCGCACCAAAGCATCACAAATCTCCAAAGCCTGCTCGCCAGTATCCGGTTGAGAAATTAAAAGGTCATCTACATCTACACCTAAATGTTTGGCATATTCCGGATCCAACGCATGCTCAGCATCAATAAACGCCGCATAACCGCCAGCTTTTTGCGCCTCAGCAATCATATGTAGCGCAACTGTAGTCTTACCAGAAGACTCAGGACCATAAACCTCAATTACTCTACCACGAGGAATGCCGCCTACTCCTAATGCAATATCCAAAGACAAGGCTCCGGTGGGAATTGTTTCTACGCTCATTTTAGCGCCGGCTTCGCCCCATCTCATGATGGCACCCTTGCCAAAATCTTTTTCGATTTGTTTAACAGCTGCGTCAAGAGCCTTTGTCTTATCCATTTCCATTGTAAATTCCTCCGTATTCTGTGCTAAATGTTTTCTCTGTTCATTATACAAACGCTTGTTCGTTTAGTCAAGGGATTTATACGTTTTTTCTTTTTCCATAGCCTACAATTCTGTGTTTTTGAATTTATAAGACTTATTGCAAAAATGGCAATTCACTTCAATAATCTCGTCTTGTCCTATTTCTTGCAAATCTTTAGTTGGTAAAGCCGCTAACATATCTTTAACCTTTTCTCTAGTACAGGTGCATTGTAATTTAACCGGTATTTTTTCGTTAATATGAACTTTTAGTCCCTGACCAATTCTTGCAATTATTTCTTCCGGGGTATTGCCTGCTTCTAATAGTTCAGTTACATAGGGCAAGGTTATTATTGTATTTTCTAACTGTGCCAATACACTATCATCAGAATCAGGCATAGCTTGAATAAAATAGCCACCGGCTGCTTTAACCTCACCGTCCGACCCCACTAGTACACCAAGTGCCACACTGCTAGGAATTTGTTCTGACTTGTATAAGTAATTTGTTAAATCCGCGGCTATTTCTCCATTCACCAGCTCACAATAGCCATTAAAAGGTTCTGCATTAGTCAAATAACGGGTAACGATAATATTACCTGCACCAATACCTCCGCCAACATCTAATTTCCCTTTTTTCACCGGCAAACAGACTTCAGGATTATCAACATAACCGCGTACACAATTGCCTTTAGCATCAGCAACTACTTCGCCTAAAGGACCATCACCGCTAAAACGCAAGGTAATGCGTTCGTCATTTTTCATGGTAGCGGCCATAAGCAAGGCCCCACTTGCAGCTCGGCCCAAAGCCGCAATCGCCAGTGGTGAGCAAGCATGAATAACATTGAGTTCTTGCACCAATTGTGTGGTACATAAAGCATATATACGAACACCTTCGATAGTACCTTTTACTAAAATATCTTCCATTTGCGCTCCTTTAAATGTTTTTGAGTAAATTAACCATCTCGATAGCACTAACTGCTGCATCGGCACCCTTGTTGCCGGATTTAGTTCCTGCGCGCTCTACCGCTTGTTCAATATTTTCGGTAGTCAAAACTCCAAAGGCTACAGGCACACCTGTTTGCAATGATACATATGCTATTCCCTTTGATACTTCAGAACAAACATAATCATAATGAGAAGTTGCTCCTCTAATAACAGCACCCAAACAAATAACAGTATCATATTTTTTACTTGCTGCCAATTTTTGTGCTGTCAACGGTATTTCAAATGCACCTGGAACCCAAGCAATAGTAATATCTTCTTCGCTGGCTCCATGACGCAATAACATATCAGTTGCACCGCCTAAAAGTTTTGAGGTAATAAACTCATTGAAACGTGCCACTACAATTGCTACTTTTAAACCTTCTGCTTGTAATTTACCTTCTAAATTTTTCATTTTGCTGCCTCCATTTTTTTATGTTCATTTAATTCGTGACCCATGCGTTCCTCTTTTGTGAGCAAATAAGCATGATTATAGGGATTATCTTGCACTATAATGGGAACACTCTTAGTAACTGTGATGCCATAACCTGAAAGTCCTACTCTTTTGGCAGGATTATTAGTAATGAGACGAATACTTGTTAAGCCTAAATCCGCCAAAATCTGTGCACCTATACCATAATCTCTTAAATCGGGGGCAAAACCTAGTTTTATATTTGCATCTACAGTGTCCATACCTTGATCTTGCAACTCATAAGCCCTAAGTTTATTTGCTAAACCAATTCCGCGTCCTTCTTGGCGCATATACAAAACTACTCCGCAGCCTTCAGCTTCTACCATACGCATAGCCGCAGCTAATTGGTCTCCGCAATCACAACGCAAAGAACCAAAAGCATCCCCGGTCAGACATTCAGAATGAACACGAACCAGTACATCTTTCTTGCCTTTTACCTCACCTTTAACTAAAGCCACATGACAATGACTGTCAATACTGTTTTCATATCCTATGGCCCTAAAATTACCATATTTAGACGGCAAGGACACATTGGCAATTCTATACACCATTTTCTCATTTTTTTTACGATAAGCAACCAAAGACTCCACAGTAATAAAAGTCAAGCCAAACTTTTCGGCGAATTTCATCAATTCAGCCGTGCGTGCCATGGTTCCATCTTCACTCATAATTTCACAACAAATACCTACTGGTTTTAATCCTGCCAAAGTACACAAGTCAGTAGTTGTTTCCGTGTGACCAATGCGACGTAAAACTCCACCTGAACGAGAGCGTAAGGGGAAAACATGTCCCGGCCTTCTAAAATCTGTTGGCAATGCGGTATCTTCTGCACATTTTTTAATCGTAAGAGCACGCTCGAAAGCAGATATCCCTGTAGTTGTATCTTTATGATCAATAGATACGGTAAACGCTGTTTCGTGATTATCTGTATTATTTGCAACCATGGGGCCAAATTGTAAGCGATCGGCAATTTCAGGAGCGCAAGGCATACAAATAAGTCCTCTGGCGTGAGTGGCCATGAAATTAATTGCCTCAGCAGTAACTTTCTCCGCCGCCATAATCAAGTCGCCTTCATTTTCCCTATCTTCATCATCGATAACTAGGACCATTTTCCCTGCCGTAATATCAGCAATAGCTTGTTCCACTGTACTAAACTTAAAAATTTTTTTCATAATTTCCTCCTATATAAATCCATTTTCTAAAAGGCTTCTTTTATTTAAGGAACTGCCATCCCTGTAGTTTAACATGCGCTCCACATACTTTCCAAGCAGGTCAGTTTCTAAATTGACCCTATCACCAATTTTTTTAAATCCCATGGTAGTTTCGCCCACTGTATGTGGTATGAGCGCTATGGAAAACCCTACATTCGTCACAGTTGTAACCGTTAAGCTAATGCCATCAATTGCTATGGAACCTTTGGGCAAAATGTATTTCAGCAAGGGTTGCGGTGCCCTTATAGTTACTAGCTTAGCAATGCCTTCTGTAGCTATTTTACTTATCGCTCCTACTCCTTCCACGTGCCCACTGACAAGATGCCCGTCTAGACCATCATTTAGCCGCAAAGCACGCTCTAAATTAACTCTCTCTCCTGCCTTAAAGTTCTCTGTTACCGTAAGTCGTACAGTTTCTGGCATAACATCTACAGTAAAGTTACTATCATTCATAGCTACAACCGTTAGGCAAGAACCATTTACAGCTATGCTTTCCCCTATTTTTAGTAAAGGGGCTATTTTTTTAGCTGCTATAGTCAAATGATAAGAATTTTTCTCTTTTTTTAATGCCTTTACTGTTCCTAATTCCGCTATTAATCCTGTGAACATGAAGCTACCTCTTTTCCAATGCGACCTGTTATTAGAATATCTTGGTCTAAATATTGTATATTTTTCTCCCGTAACACTAAACTTTCAGCAATTTTCTCTTTTCCAAAACCACCAATAGGAGGTAAGCTTTGTGCGCCACCAATAATTTTTGGTGCTATAAAAGCGTATACTCTTTGCACTAAATTTTCATCTAAAAATGCACCATGTACCTGACTGCCACCCTCTACTAATATGCTGGTTAACTTACGTTTGCTTAGTTCTGCCAACAAAGCTCGAAGGCTAAGTTTATTTTTTTCCACAGGTACTTGTAGTACCTCTACACCTGTTAATTCACTAAAAGTGTTCACTTTGGTAGCAGCAATGTTTTGAGCAGCAACTACCATTGTAGGTGCTTGCTTATCCGTTAGGACTTTAGCAGTTAGTGGTATTTCTAGCTTAGTATCTAAAACTATACGCAAAGGATTTTTGCCCTTGACCAAACGACAAGTAAGCTCCGGATCATCTTTTAGTACAGTATTTTTACCAACCAAAATACAATCATAAATACCCCTTAGGTAGTGCGCATATTTACGTGCCTCATCTCCTGTAATCCATTTGGAATCGCCACTGGCTGTGGCGATTTTACCATCCATGGTCATGGCATATTTCATGACAACAAAGGGCATGCCCGTAACTATCCAGTGAAAAAAGACTTCGTTTTGCCGGTATGCTTCTGCCTGCAAGAGGCCTTCTGTGACCTCTACTCCAGCCGCCTGTAACCTTGCAAAACCTTGCCCTGCGACTTGAGGAT
>JAQVYX010000091.1 GCA_029004715.1 Acidaminococcaceae bacterium
GGCGATGCAAGCAGCGAAAACTGAAGCTAGACCATCTAACATAATAGGTACTCGATGTTTCGCCGCACACAAAATACTGCCAACCATGGCGGCACAAACCTCGCTTCCTAATGTATATAATATCTCCTCCCAATCACGTTCTTTTAGTCTTTCCCAACCAGAGGGCAGTGTATAACGGCCACAAGTTACAGGAGCTAACAATTCGCAACCAGACACAATTACTTGCTCTGTAGCTGTTATTCCTTGTTTTATAGACTGTTTTAAATCGTCCCTATTGGTCTTAACTATCTCTCTTACAACGGTGCCATTAGCAGTTTGTGTTAATATATTTATAGGTGAATTAACCTGCGGTGCAAGTTCATTTTCTTCACTCCACAGCATAATCATTCTTTTAGGGAAGTTCAATTTTTCAGGTTTAGCACTTTCTTTAGCACCGGCATAAAGACAAACCATTTTTTCTAGTTTTCCCAAGGAACCAAGAGGTTTTATAAGGTTATCAAAATGCTTTTGTGCTTGCTCTGCTACCTCCTTGTTTAGAGGGTGTATTTCTCTGCAATATTCATTAAATTCCAAAATAATTTCTCCTCTACCGTAAAATAAAATATGCAATCAACAAATAAGACACATTTCCTACTTCAGTAAGCGCTCCGTAAGTATCGCCAGTTAAACCGCCTAACATTTTACTAAGATAACGAGCAATTAACAACGCCATAAACAAGCATAAAAGCGCTATAAACAAATACTTGATACCACAAACAGCAACAAAAATAACACACAAAGCTATCGCAATATAAGAATAGATGGGTTTAGCATATTGCTTAAACAATTTGCCTATCCCTTCCTTGCGAGCATAAGGAAAATTAACAATATAAAAAACCATAAAAGTTCTCGTGGCTACTGACATAGCAATAAGCACTTTTGTTAAAACTATTCCCGAAATTGCTAAATACGCACCCAGCTTCAATAAAATTAAAACAGCAACTGCCAACACTGCATTAGACCCTACGTGACTGTCCTTCATTATTTCCAACATGCGCGCACGGGTACGAGCAGAAAAAACTCCATCTGCTGTATCCATATAACCATCATACATGAGTCCACCTGTAATAATTATTTCTGCCAAAATTAAAAGTGTGCCCCGCAAAAAATTTGGGAGAGCTACTAATAAAAGGGCATAATTTACTAAAGCTAAAATAGCACCGATAATTAGACCGACCAGAGGGAAATACGGAACACTGCGTGAAAAATCCTGTGGCGACCAATCATCGCTATGTGAAAATCGTATACGCGTTAAAAATTCTAAAGCCGTTATAAAATCATGCATTTTCTACTCCTGTCAAAGCAGCTTGGTTATAAACATCCAAGGCCATTTGCAAAATTACAATAGCTAAAGATGCCCCTGTACCTTCTCCTAGTCGCATACCCGCATCTACAATGGGATGCAATTTTAACATTTCCAACATTTTACCATGTGAAATTTCCTCAGATAGATGTGAGCAGAACATATACGCAGCACAGGCAGGATTAATCCCATATGCGATTAAAGCTGCCGCCGTAGCATTAACGCCATCTACCATGCTAGGCACGCCTCTTTGAGCCCCTGCTAAAATCATACCTACCAGACCCGCATGATCATATCCTCCAACTTTGCTCAAAACATCTAAAGCGTCATCAGGATTAGGAACATTTATTTTAAGACCATCAGTCACAACATTGCGCTTAATAATCATCCGTTCATCGTTAATGCCACTACCTCTGCCAACCGTAAGTTCAGGTGGCAAGCCTAAAATAGCGGAAGCTATAGCGGCCGTAGAAGTCGTATTTCCTATACCCATCTCAGCCGTTGCCAAAAGATTATAACCTTGATCAATACATTCGTTTGCTACCTCCATACCTGCTTTTATAGCGGCAATTGCCTGTTGTTTAGTCATAGCCGCACCCTTGGTAAAATCTTCCGTTCCTCTAGCTACTTTGCAATTTATTACCTGCGGCCAAGCAGTTAAATCAGCGTTAACACCTACATCAGTTATAAAAATATCTGCCTTAGCATGGCGAGCCATAACGTTAGCACCGGCACTTCCACGAATATAACCATGAATCATTTGAATAGTCACTTCCGGTGGAAAAGCGCTAACTCCGTATTTTGCAATACCATGATCTCCGCACATTAAGAGCATAGCTGTTTTAAGTTTTTTAACGGGCGCTTTACCTGTTAAAGCTGCATATTTCACTACCATTTTTTCTAAATCTCCTAGCCCATGACTAACATCAAACTCCTGCCATCTTTGGGTTACTAGTTCACTTATTTTTTTATTTGGTAGCGGTATCTTAATGTTATTAAGGTCGTTCACTGTAATTTTCTCCATTTTCATCTTTAAATTTAAAAGCCATTTTTTTTATATCCACAGCATTACCGGCAATGACATAGTAAACTTCATCTGCCTCACTTCCTACTTGTTGATTAACCCAACCAGCTATATCGCGATATTCTCTGCCCATCGCAGAATCGGGCACAATGCCTGCCCCTACATCATTTGCTACAAAAATAACAGGCTTATTTATAACACGTGCAGCCTTTAGCAGCTTAGTTATTTCCGCATAAACATACTCATATTTAGCATTAAAATCTACCGGTGCATTTTTTCCATACATCAAATTGCTAATATAAATCGTGAGACAGTCAAAAAGCACAACATCGGCCAATTCACCTGCTTCCAACATGGCTTTATCAGCCGCATAAGGGGCCTCAAAATTAAGCCACCGTCCGTTTTTTCGGCGATTTTTATGATACTCTACTCTATTAGACATTTCCTTATCGAGTATTTCAGCTGTGGCAATATAAGCTGCCTTAGCCCCTGCGTGTAAAGCATACTTCTCCGCAAACTTGCTCTTGCCACTACGAGCACCACCCAGAACTAAAGTTAATTTTTCCTGCATATTTTCTCCTCATTTCTTACTCTTCAGACAATATGAACTAAAAAAATCCTCTCTTGATAGAGAGGATTTTGACATTAAGACAATATTGCCACATTCCTCTCGCCCGAAGGTATGCTGGTACACAACAGGTAGGTCTCCTGGCTTAGGTTCGTAACCTTCCGCGCCTTCCCAGTTTCCCAGTGGCATTGTGCGGTTGGCTCCCCATTACAGTAGCGGGACTGCGCCGGATTCTAACCGGTCTTCCCTATTAAGCTATAGCCGTAGCTATGGCACCTGTTCAAACTTTCCATTTAATATTGTAACCTATTTTAATAATTACTGCAAGCAAATCTAACAAGCTGATTTATGCTCATTCCAATAGTTCCCTCTTAAAAGAAAAGACAGTCCCAAAGGACTGCCTTTTTATTTTTATTTAACTTCTGTTTCTACCCGCAATAAAATAAAGCAAAGATCAGAAAGTCTATTTAAACACATTAATACATTTTTATTTACATCTTCTTTTTCGGCTACCCGCAGTAAAGCCCTTTCAGCGCGCCTAGTAGTTGTACGAGCCATATCTAAAGCAGCAGCTCCTATGTTGTCGCCGGGGGTTATGAAATGCGTCAAAGGCGCAAGCATAGCATCATACCTATCAATAGTTTGTTCAAACAAAGTTACATGCTCAGGTTTAATGTAAGATTCCTGCAAATTAAGGCTTGCTACATCTGCCATTAGCGTCATGAGCAGTTCTTGAATTTTAAAAATCGTTTCTTTTACATCTTCACGTTTTACAGTTGCCCTAGCTAAACCTAATTCCGATCTCACCTCATCAATATTTCCGTAAGCTTCTACACGCAAACTCTGCTTAGGTACTCGCTCACCTGTAAGTAAACTTGTAGCGCCTTTATCGCCTGTTCTTGTATAAACATCTGCCTTCTTCATATCGAGTCCTCCTGACTACACTATAAAAACTCTACTCCTGCCAAGTAGGAAAATTTGTTATTTCATCTCCGCATGAGATGACTATGGCAAGTATGTCAAATAATATTAATAAATTTCTTCAGCAGTAAAATAGTTTTTAATTTCTCTAGCTGCACTTTCTGGGCTGTCACTGCCATGAACAATGTTTTCACCGATAGTAAGTGCAAAATCACCACGGATAGATCCCGGAACTGCATCCAAAGGATTTGTTGCTCCCATCATACCACGTACAGCCTTAATAGCGTTTTCGCCTTCAATTACCATAGCCGCAACAGGACCAGAAGTAATAAAAGTAATCAATTCCCCAAAGAAAGGTTTTGTTTCATGTTCTGCATAGTGGTATTTTGCTTGAGCCTCAGTCAATTTTACAAGTTTCAACGCAGCAACCTTTAAGCCTCTGCCTTCAAAGCGAGAAATAACCTCACCAATTAAATTCTTTTTTACACCATCTGGTTTTACAAGCACTAATGTTTGTTCCATTTGAAATCTCTCCTCATCGTTTTTTAATTAATTTATACTAAATCGCTATACGATATTAGTCTTTTAATAACTCTGCATATTTTTTATCATCTAACTGCAATACCATAGCTGTAATAAGCTTTACAGCTCCTAAATAATCATCCAAATGGATAACACTTTGATGACTATGAATATATCTTGTAGGAATACTAAAAGACAACGTCAAAACACCTGCATCATGCAAATGAATCCGTCCGCCATCAGTAGCTCCACCCTCAGAAATGCTAAATTGAGTAGGTATATTAATCTTTTTGGCCACCTGCAAAGCAAAGTCCCGTAAAGCTGTATTGGGAATCATGCCCGCATCATACAAGGTAATAGCGACACCATTACCAATTTTAGCAGGAGCAATTTCATCAGCAACACCGGGAGTCCCGCCGGTAACACAAGTATCTAAAACAAAAGCCACATCCGGCTTAAGCATATTAACAGATGTTTGTGCCCCACGCAAACCAACTTCTTCCTGCACAGTTGCCACACCATAAACAGTATTGGCATGTTCCTCTTTAGATAAGTTTTCCATGACATCCGTCATTACCGCACAACCGATACGATTGTCCCAGGCTTTTCCCAGCAAAGTTTTGCCATCGCCCATTTGCGCAAATTCTGCAAACGGCGTTACAGCGCACCCTTCTTCAGCCCCCAAAGCTCTAGCCTCGTCTTCATCTTTAGCACCAATATCAATATACATATCACTTTTTTTAACAACTTTTGTACGCTCTTCAGGCGTTAAAATATGTGGTGGTTTACTGCCAATAACTCCTACTAAATCCCCTTTTTTACCATGTACGGTTACTCTCTGGCTGAGCATGACCTGCTCCCACCAACCGCCCAAGCAAACAAAACGTAGGAAACCTTCTTTAGTAATATGTTTAATCATAAAACCTATTTCATCCATATGACTTGCTAACATAACTTTGGGACCTTCTTCTTGTCCCTCAGCGGTGAAAATAACACTACCCAATTTATCATAGGATACTTTTGCTTGTGCGCCCATGCGTTCAAGTAAAAGATCCTTCATAGGGCCTTCAAAACCCGAAACACCACAGGTTTCAGAATATCTCTTTAACCAGTTCATTTTTTCATCCATATTGTCAGCCCTTCTTTGCCTATTTTTGTATAAAATGCTACAAAATATTATAGCATTTTGAACCACTATTGTCGACAAAAAAGCACCCAAAAAATTGGGTGCCCTAATATTTACTCAAAGGCAATATTGCCCTTGGTGCGCATTTCTTCTGCTTCTGCTCTTAGTAGTTTAACTCTTTCTTCCGTAGAAGGATGCGTACTAAACATGCCCTTCATATCTTTAGTGCTGAAAGGGCAAATAATAAACATATGAGCTGTAGCAGGGGTAGCATTAGTTAATGTTCTTTGCGATGCAATATTCTCTATTTTTAACAAAGCATCAGCCAACGCATCCGGATTACCACAAAGGGCGGCACCGGAACGATCAGCCAAATATTCCCTTGACCTGGAAACAGCCATTTGAATAAGCATAGCCGCCACTGGAGCCAAAAGCATAATAGCTATGCCCACTAGAGGATTGCGATTTTCATCATCACGCCGCCCACCGCCAAAAAACATGCCCCAACGAGCAACAGTCGTGATAACACCAGCCATAGCAGCTGCTACAGAACCAATTAATATATCTCCATGTTTAACATGGCTAAGTTCATGACCTAAAACCCCGGCAACTTCTTTAGGCGTTAGAATATTAGCCAGCCCAGACGTAATCGCAATAGCTGCATGCTTAGGATTGCGCCCCGTAGCAAAAGCATTCGGCACTGCGCTATTAATAACGTAAACTTTCGGCATAGGAAGCCCGCCTCGCTTAGCTAAATCTTTAACTATACCATAAATTTCCGGAGCATCTTTCTCTCCCACCTGTGTGGCATTATACTGTGCCAAAACAAGTTTATCACTATTCCAATAGCTATAAAAATTCATAGACAAAGAAATGACCAACATAAATGTCATACCATTTACGCCGCCAAAATAATCACCTAATCCTACCAATATAAGAGTTAACGCTGTCATTAAAAATGTGGTACGAAGCATACTTATCCTCCCTTACAGAATAATTACTGTATATATTATAAATGACATTTGTGTTTAAATTAAGAAACAAAAAGCAATTTTTTGTAAAATATGCTTATTTTTCTACCCGTAATTTTATAGCTTCCAACATATTTTCACTATTTTCTCTAACTTTTTTCTTTAAAATAGGG
>JAQVYX010000092.1 GCA_029004715.1 Acidaminococcaceae bacterium
AATGTTTTGTCGCCTATACTTGTTAATGCTACATTTGGCATAGCTTCAGCAATATTGATGGAAGCCTCTTTGAGCTTTTTGGGCATGGGTGTGCAACCGCCCACTGCCAGCTGGGGAAATATGTTGACAAGTGCCCAATCACTTACAGTACTTTCCGAAGAACCTTGGAGATGGATTCCTCCGGGTATTGCTGTTTTAATGGCGGTGTTGGCAATTAATTTTTTAGGTGACGGACTAAATGAAGCCATAGGCGGTGATTCTAAATAGCATTTCTAAATGTTATTGGAAGTTTATAAATAAAATTAGAGAGGGGAAATTAAAATGGGTTTATTGAATTGGATGCGCAAAAAGAAATTATTGGTTTTGGGAGTAGCCATGGTTTTGGGAGTTTCTTTACTAAGTGGGTGTGGAGGTAAAGAGGGAAAAACAAAAGCCAATAATGATACTTTATATATAGGAATGGCAAATCCGCCGGAATTTTTCAATCCTTTATTAAATCCCGGAATAGCTGGTAAATTTGCTATTCGTTTTATGTATGATAGTCTTCTGGGGATGCCTGAACCGAATAAATTCGTACCAGCATTGGCAGATAGTTTTGAAACTAAAGATAGTCAGAATTACACAATTAAACTGAATCCCAAAGCAAAATGGACCGACGGTCAGCCGGTTACAGCAGATGATGTGGTATTTACTCTTAACCTAATTGCCAATCCTAAAGTTGAAACATCTAAAAATTCTAATATTAAGATGCTAGAAGGACTTAATGAGCAAGGTAAACTGCCGGAAGGCATAAGCAAAATCCCTGGATTAGTTGCCGTTGATGCTCATACGGTAACGTTGAAAACTAAAACACCGGTTGATCCAGATTATATAAAAAACTTTTTAGGGTTTGAAGTATTTATTGCTCCTAAACACATTTTTGAAAAAATTGATCCAGCTGCTATTGGCAGTTCTGAAGCTGCAACAAAACCAACTGTTACAAGTGGTCCATTTAAGTTTGTGACTTACAAGACAAATGATCACATTGAATATACCGCAAACACTGACTATTATCAAGGTGTGCCTAAATTAAAGAAAATATTCGTTCGTATTATGAATGGCACTCTTTTGGTTACGGAATTAAAAGCCGGTAATATTCAAATGGTAGCTGGCGGTGGCATTGGAATAGTACCTATAAAAGATATTGATATTTTGAAAAAGGATAGCAAATTGGAAGTAAAGACGGTGCCCTCTTTTCAGGGCCAATATTTGGATGTTAATAATAGTATTCCTGAATTTAATGCTAAATTTAGAAATGCCGTTACAACAGCTATTAATCGTCAACAAATAGTAGATCAACTTTACAAAGGCACAGCTCAGCTTGTACCGACAATTTACACCCCTATCAGTCCTGTGTTTGATAAAAATTTAAAGTCTTTGGCATATGATCCGGCTAAAGCCAAAGCCTTATTGGCAGAGTCAGGCTTTGATACGTCGAAAGAAATAACTTTAGAGGTTCCTATCGGAAATGTATTGCGTGAACAATCAGCATCCTTAATTCAGCAAGATTTAGCGGCTATTGGACTAAAAGTAAAACAGGAAAAAGTGGATTTCCCAACTTTGTTGGCTAGAGCCAGAAAAGGCGACTATCAGATGATTTTAATTGGTTATGGTCTTACAGTGGATCCTGATTACAGTTCTTACTTCGTCCCTGGTGGTAGCAATAACTATGCTCATATTAATGATCCCAAGCTGACCGAAATGATGTTGGCAGCAGCTTCAATGACAGATGCTAAACAACGCAAAGACGCATATGTTAAAATCCAGGAATATATGGGAGAGCAGCAATTCTTAACCACCTTGTATGCTCCGGACTGGATTATTGCCCAAAGCAAGCGCCTTCATGGTGGTATCAGACCATTCTGGGATGGCTCTCTGGTTGATCTTCATAAATGGAGCCTTGATGGTTAATAATTATTAATTTAAGTGTCTGACTATAGCGTTGTTCTTAGCAGAGTTTATTCAGGAGGGAATAGTATTATGAAAGAAACGATTTTGAGCGTAAAAAATTTGACAATTTCGTTTCAGACCCTGGACGGCAAAATTTCTGCCGTCCAAGGTGTAAGTTTCGATCTAAAAAAAGGCGAAACACTAGCTATTGTCGGGGAGTCTGGTTCTGGAAAGTCTGTTTCTATGAAGGCAATTAATCGCGTGTTACCTAAAAGTAATACGCAATATGAACAAGGCGAAATTGTTTATGAAGGCCGTAATTTATTGGCGATATCAGAAGATGATATGGAAAAAATTCGTGGTAAAAAAATTGCTATGATTTTTCAAGATCCCATGACATCGCTAAACCCAACGATGACGGTAGGAATGCAAATTGCTGAATCTATAATTAAACATCAGAAAATGTCCAAAGACGAGGCCATGAGGGAAGCAAGTAACCTCATGGACTTGGTGGGTATTAGAAATCCGGAAACCAGCAGCAAAAACTATCCGCACCAATTTTCCGGAGGTATGCGGCAGCGGGTTATGATTGCTTTATCACTGGCTTGCAAGCCGGATATCCTTATTGCCGATGAACCGACTACGGCGCTGGACGTAACAATCCAAGCCCAAATTTTGGATTTGATTGATGAACTGAAAGAAAAATTACATATGTCTGTTATTTTTATTACTCATGACTTAGGGGTAGTTGCCCACGTTGCTGATCGGGTAGCTGTTATGTATGCAGGGAGGATTGTGGAAATTGGTACCGCTGAAGAAGTATTTTATTATCCGCAAAATCCATATACTTGGGGTCTTATTTGTTCTATGCCCTCTATTGATACGAAGGAGGCAGTACTGTATAGCATTCCAGGCGCTCCGCCTAACTTGATGAACATGCCAAAAGGTGATGCTTTCGCACCTAGAAATTCCTATGCTTTAGCTATTGATTTTGAAGAAAAACCACCTTTATTTAAAGTTAGTGAATCACATTACGCTGCAACCTGGCTTTTACATCCAAATGCTCCTAAAGTGACACCGCCTGCAGAAATTTTGCGGCGTTATGAAGTATTCAAATCTTTCTATAAAAATACAGAGGAGGTGGAGGTTTATGATCAGTGCACAAGCAACTTTGCAGGATAGAGAAGTAATATTGCAAGTACGTGGTTTGAAGAAAACATTCAACCCCGGTAAAAATAATGAAGTACACGCCATAGACGATATTTCTTTTGACATTTATAGAGGTGAGACATTAGGACTAGTAGGAGAATCCGGTAGTGGAAAATCAACTACAGGTCGGTCTATTATAAAATTGGATTCTATTACTTCCGGAACAGTGTTTTATAAAGGAAAGGATATAAGCAAGGTCTGTGGTAAAAAAGATGTGTTAGAATTTCGCAAATCCATGCAAATGATATTTCAAGACCCTTTTGCTTCGCTAAATCCACGCATTCCTGTGAAAAATATTATTGGAGATGCTTTGCGAGTACACAACCTTTGCAAAACGGATGCTCAGGTAAACAAGAGGGTTAATGAGTTGCTGGATATTGTGGGAATAAACCGTTCTTACGCCAATCGCTACCCCACGGAATTTTCCGGTGGGCAGTGCCAACGTATTGGTATTGCTAGAGCCTTGTGTGTAAAACCGGATTTTATTGTGGCTGATGAGTGTTTATCTGCTCTAGATGTATCGATTCAGGCGCAGATTGTAAATTTACTTATTAAGCTTCGCCAAGAACAGGAAATGACCTATTTATTTATAGCTCATGATTTGGCTATGGTTAAATACATCAGTGATCGCATAGCGGTTATGAAAAATGGCAAAATTTTGGAGCTTGCTGATGCAGACGAGCTGTATAAGTGTCCGTTGCATCCCTATACGATTTCACTGCTATCGGCGTCGCCGTTAACGGATCTCTACAAAGAGAAAAAACGTAAAAGGGTGGACTATGATTCTTCGCTACATACGTATTCTGCTGATAAAGTAGTTGGAATGTTTGAAATTTCCAAGAATCATTGGATTTATTGTTCCGAAGAAGAAGTGGAAAAGTATAAGCAGTCTTTGTCTGGGCTGAGAATGGCAAATTAAGTAAGGCTTAACTTAAAAGAGAGCTAAAATTAGTGGTTTAGGAGTGATAAAAGGTGTATTTATTTAAGGAAAGTGTTGAGGCAATAATACCAAAAGTAAAAGAATGGCGCCGTCATCTTCATCAATATCCTGAACTGTCTTTCGAAGAATTTAAGACAACGGAATATATTATTGATCAGATTAAAGATTTTACAGATATTACTTATGAGAGAATAGCAAAAACGGGCGTTGTTGTTAGGTTAAATGGCGGCCAACCTGGTTCTGTTATTGCCCTACGTGCTGATATTGATGCGCTGCCCATGACTGAAAGAAGCGGTGTGTCATTTTCCTCTAAAAATGAGGGAGTTATGCATGCTTGCGGACATGATTCTCATGCGGCTATGCTATTAGGTGCCCTTTATGCTTTATATGAGCACAGAAAAGAGCTGGAAGGCTCTTTCGTGTTTATCTTTCAAGCGGCTGAAGAAGTTTTCCCGGGTGGAGCTAAAGAACTGGTGGAAAAAGGTGTTATGGTGGGAGTAGATGCCATAATTGGGCAACATACCGGACCAAAAATAAAGGTAGGGCATATTGCAACTAGGCCAGGTTATATAATGGCTAACAGCGATAGATTCGAAGTGACAGTTGTAGGACGTGGTGGTCATGGTTCTTCGCCTCAAGCCTGTCTTGATCCTATACCGGTGGGGGCGCAAATCGTCACTGCTCTGCAAGATATTGTTGCTAGACACGTTCCAGCCCAGGAAAGTTGTGTTTTAAGCGTAACGCAGTTTAACAGCGGTACTGTCTATAATGTAATTCCTGATACAGCGGTAATTAAAGGTACAGTGCGTACTTATTCTACTGAAAACAGGGAACTAATGGAAAAAATGATTAAGCAGATAGCGGAAAAATATGCTGCTGCATCGGATATGACGATTGAGTATGAATTTAGACGCGGCTATGATAATATGTGTAATTCTGATACCTATACCAAAGCTCTTATGGAAGTGGCTGACGAGTTATATGGATCTGGTACTGCCGAATTGATGCCTCCGGGCATGGGCGGAGAGGATTTCTCCTATTATCTGCAAAAAGTACCTGGTTGTTTTTATTTCTTTGGCGTCGGTAATAAAGAGTTGGATTGTGTGTATCCGACCCACAGTACAAAATTTCGTATTGATGAAGGCTCTTTTTCTGTAGGAATTTCTATCATGCTAAATGCTGCCATACGTTTTCAAAAATTAGCCAAAAAAGAAGCATAAGGAGGAGCATCGTGGAGCCAATATTTGCAAAAGATATAGAGAAAATTTTACCGCAAGTAGTTGCTTGGAGAAGACATTTTCACGAGTATCCGGAAAGTTCTTTTGACGAAATTGCTACAACGGAATTTTTGCTTAAGGAAATTGAAAAATTAGGAAATGTTAAAATTACAAGGCCTATGGCTACGGGTTTGGTTGCTCGTCTGGAAGGGGCTTTGCCGGGACCTACCATCGCTTTGAGGGCTGATATTGATGCTTTGAAAATGACTGAATTGACGGGTCTGGAATATGCATCTAAAAATGATGGAGTTATGCATGCCTGTGGTCATGATTCTCATACAGCCATGCTCCTTGGAGCTGTAAGTATTTTAAGTAAGAATCAACAAAATCTTAAGGGTAACTTTGTCTTTATCTTTCAACCTGCGGAGGAATTTCCTCCCGGAGGGGCACTTGCCATGGTTGAAGCCAATGTTTTAGATGGGGTGGATGCTATTTTAGGGCAACATGTTTCTTCAATTACTCAAGTTGGGAAGGTAGGTATTTTGGCTGGGGCCTCTTCTGCTAATACTGATTGTTTTGAAATTGTAGTAAAAGGCAGAGGCGGACATGCGTCAACTCCTAATCTATGTATTGATCCTATCCCTGTTGCCATGCAAATAGTAACAGCAATGCAACAAATAGTGCCAAGAAATATTAGCCCTATAGATAAAGCGGTGCTTTCTGTGACGAGAATTAATGGCGGTACAGCAGATAATATTATTCCTGATACAGTAATAATTGGTGGCACGGTCCGCACATATACCAAAGAAAATAGAGAAAAAATCTATGAGCGAATATGCTCAATTACCACTAAAATAAGCGAGGCAGAAAATTGCGAAGGCACTGTGAAATATACATGGGGTTATCCCTCAACTGTAAATACAGCATCCTACGTAGAGGCCATAAGCACCTTAGGCGAAGAATTGTATGGTGAAGGCACTGTGGTTACTATGGAACCTAGCATGGGTGGAGAAGATTTTGCTTATTATTTGGAAAAAATCCCCGGTTGTTTTATGTATTTAGGTGTAAAAAACGCGGAAAAAGGTTGCATTTATCCAGGTCATAATACAAAATTCACTATTGATGAAGATGCTTTTTCCATGGGAGTTACGATGATGTTAAATGGAGCTCTACGTTTTCAAAACTTGGTAGAAGAACAGAAAAAAAGAGCTTAATTAAGATACAAAATAAAAATTGGTATAAGGAAAAAGCCTGGGTG
>JAQVYX010000093.1 GCA_029004715.1 Acidaminococcaceae bacterium
TTCCGATCTCCCAACATAGTTGATTTTAGTTTTTGCACAGGCTCTGAGAATACTGTTGCCACCTTGGCTTTTGGTACTTCGCGCAAGATACTTTGTTGCCTAATTATTTCACTGCCAAAACCAACCAATTTAGGCTTGCGTACCTCTATAAGAGCTCTCGGTATTTCTTGTAAAAAACGAGATGGCGGATACATAACAATATGTCCATAAAGCATCCTTTGCGTAGCCGCTGTCAAGTACAATTTGCTTTTTGCTCTTGTAATGCCTACATAACACAAGCGTCTTTCCTCTTCAATAGCCTCTTCATCAGCTAGGCTGCGCTGGCTAGGGAACATTCCTTCTTCCATACCTGCTAGAAATACCATAGGAAATTCTAAGCCTTTAGAAGAATGTAGAGTCATTAAGGTTACCGCATCAGAGGCGAATTTGGCATCATCAATATCTGCAACTAAAGATACATGATTTAAAAATGCCTCTAAAGTATTTTCTTCATCTTCTCCTGCAAATTCTTGTGCAATACGCATTAATTCATAAATATTATCTTTACGTCCTTCCGATTGGATGGAGCGATCCATTTCTAATTCTTCTAAATAACCTGTTTTTTGTACTACCGCTTCTATTAGATCTTTTACTGTTACTTGGTCTACCATATTTTTTAATGCAGTCATTGTTTGAGCAAAGCTTTCAAGTTTTCCAGCAATACGGCCGGCGTTCGCAAGTTTAAATGGATCTGTGATTAATTCAAAAAGAGAACAATTATAGGTCTCTGCTAAAGCCTGTAGTTTTTCAATCGTCGCTGCTCCAATACCACGCCGAGGCACATTAATAATGCGTAGCAATCCTTGGTTATCTTGAAAATTAAACAGCACACGCAAATAGGCTAAAATATCTTTTATTTCCTTACGATCGTAAAACTTGAGACCACCTACCATAATATACGGCAGCCCACTTTTTACCAAAAGTTCCTCAAATATGCGAGATTGGGCATTCGTCCGATAAAGCACTGCCATATCGCCTAATTTTTTACCCTCATCCTGCATGCTTCTGATTTCTCGAATAGCAAAATCGGCTTCATCTCTGTCATCACGAGCCCGATAATACATAATTGGCACGCCGTTTTTATTATCTGTCCACAAATTCTTTGGTTTCCGTGCTGTATTATTATTAATAACAGCATTAGCAGCGTCTAAAATCACTTGCGTGGATCTATAGTTTTGCTCCAGTTTAACAACTTTTGCCTCAGGATAATCCTTTTCAAAATCTAAAATATTGGTAATATCCGCACCACGCCAACCATAAATACTCTGGTCAATATCCCCTACGACGCACAAATTGTGATGTTTTGCACATAAAAGCTTTGCCAACAAATACTGCACATGATTAGTATCCTGATACTCGTCAATTAGTACATAGGAAAATTTTTGTTGATACTTAGTTAGTACCTCTGGATTTGCACTAAAAAGCTTAATAGTTAGCAACAAAAGATCATCGAAATCCAAAGCGTTGCTGTCCACAAGTTTTTTTTCATACTCAGCATAAATTTCCGCTACCTTCTTGCTATGAAAATCTGCTGCCTGGGCTGCAAAAAGGCGAGCATCAAGCATAGCGTTCTTGGCATTAGAAATAGTAGAAATAAGCATATTATAAGGGTAATACTTATCATCTAAATTCAATTTTTTAAGTACTTCTTTTAATATATTTTTGCAATCAGTAGGGTCATATATAGAAAAAGAGCGGCTATAACCCGGCAAATTATCAATCTCTCTACGTAAAATACGGCTGCAAAATCCATGAAAAGTAAAAAGCCATACATCTTTGGCATTCGGGCCTACTAATCTATCTACACGCTGCCGCATCTCTTTAGCAGCCTTATTAGTAAAAGTAATAGCTAAAATGCTATAAGGAGCCACCTGCTCCTCTAGCAAATAAGCAATACGGCAAGTCAAAACTTTAGTTTTACCTGATCCCGCACCTGCCAAAATCAGCGTTGGACCAGCAATTTGTCTCACTGCCTCAGATTGTTCTTTATTTAAAGAATCAAAAATATTAGTCATTGTTTCCTCATTTCTCATATCTTTTATACCATATAATTTTAGCAGATTAGCACTTTTTTTGCTATAATGTATTGGTATATAGAAAGGATAATATTATGCCAAAAATACCGTTTCTGCCGGCAGAATACCTAACAAAACTCTGGCGGTCTTTAATCGAATTTCATATGCTTGCTGAAGGTGATAAAATTCTCATCGGTCTTTCCGGTGGCAAAGACAGTATGTTTCTTACTGCCGCCTTAGCAGAAGTACAAAAACACGCCCCTGTCCACTTCGAGCTAGCTTGTTACACTGTTGATAGCATGTTCGACAACAACTTCCCTGCTCAAAAATTAGAAGACTTCTGCCACCAATTTGGTCTTGTGCATTACCATGAACAAGTCAATGTTATGAAAGTTTGGAAAGGCAGAGGAAATACACCCTGTTTTTCTTGTGCTTATTTTCGTAGAGCAGCTACCAACCGTAAAGCCTGCGAATTAGGCTTTAATAAGATTGCCTTGGCACACCATAATGATGATGCAGTAGAAACTTTTTTACTAAATCTTTTGAATTCCGGTCAGCAAAAAACCTTCCTACCTGTAACCTTCTTAACCAGAACCCAGCTTACAGTTCTACGACCTCTTATTTATTATAGAGAAAATGAAATCATTGAATATGGTCAGAAAATAAACCTTAAACCTTTAAAAAACCCCTGTCCTTATGATGGTCATACCAAAAGACAGGAAATGAAAGAATTAATTATAACTTTAAGTAAAAATAACCCGGAACTCTACTGTCATTTAGCTGCTGCCATGCGCGAAACTTCAGGTCGTGAACTCTGGCCGGAAGCTTTACCACAAGAAGCTATGATAAATAAATTCCGTACCTTTTGGAAAAAATAAAGAGACTGCCACTAACCGCTATTTTCGCGTGCATTGACAGCCGTATTATCTTAATAGGTTAGAATTTCCTGCCCATTTTCTGTGATTAATATTGTATGTTCCCATTGAGCAGAAGGTTTTCCATCTTCAGTTACTGCCGTCCAATCATTGGCAGAATCCACATACAAGTCCGGACGGCCCATATTTATCATAGGCTCTATGGTAAAAACCATCCCTGGCACTAAAAGCATGCCTGTGTTCTTTTTACCTACGTGACTAATAAAAGGTTCTTCATGCATTTCCAGCCCTACTCCGTGGCCGCCAAACTCTTTGACTACCGAATAACCATGCTTATGTGCCAAAGCAGAAACTGCGGCACCAATATCACCTATAAAACGCCAAGGTTTAGCAGACTCAACTCCGCGTCGTAAACATTCTTTAGTAATGAGCACCAAGTTTTTCTTTTGAGGATTAACCTTGCCAAGCATAAACATCCTAGACGCATCACCATAAAATCCTTTATAGAAAGTTGTCACATCTACATTGACAATATCACCATTTTTTAAAATCACATTAGGATCAGGAATGCCATGGCAAATCTCTTCATTTATGGATGTGCACACGCTCTTTGGAAACCCTTCATAATTTAGTGGAGCCGGTATTGCACCATGTGACAAAGTACATTCATACACTATGGTATTAATATCATCAGTACTCATGCCTACTTTTATTTTATCAGCAACAGCATCTAATACCGCTGTGTTAATTTTAGAAGCGGCCCGAATGCCTGCAATCTGCTCTGGTGTCTTAATCATATCCTTAGATGGTACTTCATAACCTTTTGCCGCATATTCTGCTATTTTTTCTTCAATTTCTGCTAAATCTGTCATATTCCTCTCCCCTTTGTTAAGCTTTTTTATATTTTTCTTATTATAACACAGAAAGTATGGTAAAATAAGGCATTAAGCAATTACAGAAAGGATTTATATGGAAACATTAGTTTATTTTTTTTCTGAATATATTATGCATTTTGATAAGTATATTCCTGTTGTTATGCAAAATTATGGCTACTGGGTTTACTTTTTTTTATTCGCGATTATTTTTTGTGAAACAGGGCTAGTCATAACCCCTTTCCTACCAGGTGACTCTTTGCTCTTTGCCTGTGGAGCCTTAGCCGCCTCGAGTGAAGGCCTGCATCTTTGGACTTTATTTTTCATTTGTTTAATTGCCGCCATTTTAGGTGACAGTTGTAACTATTGGATTGGTGAAGAATTTGGACATAAGTTGCTCAGTAAAACCACTCTTATTAAACAGGAACATATTAAAAAGACGGAACAATTTTACGAAAAACACGGTCATAAAGCCATTTTCCTGTGTCGCTTTGCTCCTATAGTTCGTACTTTTGCTCCTTTTGTTGCCGGCATAGGCAGTATGCATTACCGCACTTTTGCCATGTGGAATATCATAGGTGCTATTTCTTGGGTAAGCCTTTTTATAGGAGCTGGTTATTTTTTTGGCAATGTTCCTTTCGTAAAAAACAATTTTCATTTTGTAGCTCTTGGTATTATTTTAGTATCTATTATCCCTATTATTACAGAAGTTATTAAAGCACAGCGTAATAGCACAGTAGCAAAATAAAAAGAAGGCAAAGGATTACATTCTAATCCCTTGTCCCTTTTTTTATCAAAATTTCTATGCGACACTATTTTATCTTCTACCGTCAGTTATATGATTTATCATGGAAGCTTGATATGCAGCGCCAAAACCATTGTCTATATTAACAACGCTAACACCACTGGCACAGGAATTCAGCATAGATAGCAAGGCAGAAATACCGTGAAAAGAAGCGCCATAACCAATACTAGTAGGAACTGCCAACACAGGGCAAGAAGCTAAACCGCCAATAACACTGGCCAATGCTCCTTCCATTCCCGCAATAGCAATAATAACGCTCGCTTCCATAATATCTTCTTTGTGAGCCAGCAACCGATGCAATCCTGCCACCCCAACATCATATAATCTAGTCACTTCATTGCCTAATGCTTCTGCTGTAAGAGCTGCTTCTTCTGCTATTGGCATATCACTAGTGCCACCTGTAGCTACCAAAATTTTTCCCCTACCATCTGGCACAGGCATTTCTCCAACAATGCCAACACGTCCCATTGCAAAATACTTGAGTTTTATGCTAGAACCAACACTCTTGGCTACATCTGCATTGATGCGCGTAATCAAAACTGTTTTTTGCCCGTGCTGTTGCAGGTTTTCTGCTATTTGCACAATCTGTTCAGAAGTTTTTCCTGCACCATAAATGACTTCTCCTATCCCCTGACGCAAACCACGATGATAATCTAGCTTTGCAAAACCCAAATCCTCAAACGGTGCCTCTTTGAGCTGCAAGATTGCTGATTCTACTGATAATTTACCTTTTGCTACTTGCTCTAGAAGTAGCTTTATTTCTTTTTGCTCCATTATTTTAATTTCCTCTCATATACGCCTATAGCTTCAACACCACATTTGTCCATTAACTGAGCATCATATAATATATCTTGTGATAAACCATCGGCAAAAATCTTGCCATTTTTAATTAAAATACTGCGCTGACATGTCTCTGCAGCAAAAGGCAAATCATGTGTAGCAATAAGCTTTGTATGCGGTAGCGCATTGAGTACTTGCAGTAGGTTACGCCGAGCCTTAGGGTCCAAAAAGGCCGTAGGTTCATCAAATAACATAATAGCCGGTTCCATTATTAACACTGTAGCTAAGGCTACTAGACGTTTTTCGCCACCTGATATTTTAAGTGCTGTTTTGCTCCCCAGTTTTTCGATTTTTAAAAGAGCTAGACAGGCAGCAATACGTTCTTTAATTTGCTTTTCTGGCATTTCTATATTGCGCAAACCAAAAGCGATATTTTCATAAATAGTTGGCATAAATAATTGATCATCCGGGTTTTGAAATACTACCCCAATTTTGGTGCGTATTTCGCTTAAAGTATCTTCGCTAAGCTTAATTCCTTCTGCAAATACATTCCCACTGGAAGGCAGCACTCCCACCAAGGACATAATAAGAGAAGTCTTACCAGCGCCATTTGCGCCTATAAGAGCTACACTTTCTCCATCCATAACAGTTAAACTTACATCATCTATACCCTTTGTTTGATCAGGATATGTAACCGTTAGATTTTCTATCTTCAGCACTAAAACAACCTCCCTGAGTTATAAGGGCTGGCATACCAACGCAAAAATATAAAAAAACCACAAGTAACAAGTAAAAAAAACCAATCACTTCTAGTTAGAGGATTTCTGATATGATTGAAATCATGTAAGGCATACCCCCGACATTTCATAGCCTGATAAACTCGTTCAGCCCTATCAAAGCTGCGCAATAAAAGCTGTCCCACAAAACTACCCATGTGTTTCATCTCTACACCTTTGCCCCTCCTGCTTCTTAGGCGGTAAGCGGTAAACATTGTAGATGCTTCTTCCAATAGTATACCAATATAACGATAGGTCATTTCCAAGAGAATAATAAATATATTAGGCAAATGCATTCTACGTAATTCATCCGTTAGTTCACGTAAAGGTGTAAC
>JAQVYX010000094.1 GCA_029004715.1 Acidaminococcaceae bacterium
GTCAGCATCTGTTAAAATATCATGACCATCAATAATAGCCGTACCCGAAGTAACTTTGGCAAGTAAGGTGAGCATCCTAACCAGTGTGGTTTTTCCTGCGCCATTAGGCCCCAACAAGCCAAAAATATCTCCTGTTCGAATCTCTAATATTAAATTATCCACTGCGACCCTTGTGCCAAAATTTTTGCACAAATTTTGTATTTTTAGCATTGTGCCTCCCAAAAAATCACTTAATTACCGTCCCACGGCAAATTTCATTTATTAGAAATTCTTTGCGCTCTACATCTTCTTCCAAAGGTCGTGTTGTTATTTCAATGCCACCACTAATAGGATTCCTAAGCACCTCTACCGGCACCTTATAAGCTCTGGTCAGGTAACCTGGGTCCATCACTTCCAGTGGAGCTCCATCAGCCAGTATTTTCCCCTCACCAATTAAAAGCAGCCTAGAACAAAATTTAGCCGCCAAATTTAATTCATGTACTACCATAAGCACAGTTTTTCCTGCTTTACACAAAGCCTGGCAAAATTTGAAAATTTCCTCTTGATAAACTATATCTAAACCTGTAGTTGGTTCATCTAAAAACAATACCGGAGTTTTTTGCGCCAAAACCTTTGCTAATAACACTCGTTGCTTTTGCCCGCCTGAAAGTTGGGTAATTGGGCACTCGGCAAGTTCCAATACACCGGTATATTCCATGCACATTTCAGCAATTTTTTCATCTTCCACACTTTCACTTTCCCACCATTTTAAGTAAGGATAGCGACCTGCCAAAACTAGTTCTTTTCCTGTATAGCCAAAAGAAACTTCAACCTGTTGTTGTAAGTACGATACGTGAAGTGCAAAATCCCGTTCTGAAAAATTGGCAACATCTTTACCGAAAACTAAAATGCTTCCGCTAATTTTGGGTAGCATACCGCGCATAGTTTTTAATAAAGTGCTTTTACCGGCACCGTTGGCACCAATAATCCCAATCATTTCTCCCTGCTTTACTTTAAATGCAACTTCATCCAATATTATTTTTTTATCATAACCGGCACTCAGTTTTTCTACTTCAATGATATTTTCCATGCTTCTCTCCCTTAACCTCCAAGCCATTTACAGTAATAATAGTTTATCGTTTCTTCTAATTATTTACTAGTAATATCTGTAAACTGCGCCTGATATAAATCATAATAAACGCCTTTTTTAGCTAGTAGCGCTTCATGCTTTCCTTGTTCTATAATTCCTCGGTCTGTTAAAACCACAATACGATCAGCTTTTTGCACCGTAGCTAAACGATGAGCTATTATTAATGTTGTTCTATTCTTAGAAAGACTATTTAACGCCCTTTGTATCTTCTTTTCTGTTTCATTGTCCAAAGCAGACGTAGCTTCATCAAGGATAAGTATAGGCGGATTTTTCAAAAATATACGAGCAATGGATATCCGTTGTTTTTGACCACCGGATAGTTTAACGCCGCGTTCGCCTATATTTGTATCATAGCCATCCGGCAAGCTAACAATAAATTCATGGGCTTCAGCTGCCTTTGCCGCCGCTATAACTTCGTCTTCCTCCGCATCAATACGACCGTAAGCTATATTATCATGTACATTTTCTGAAAAAATAAAGACGTCCTGCTGAACAATTCCAATATTACTACGCAAAGATTCCAACGTTATTTTTTTAATATCAATACCATCAATATATATTGCGCCGTTTTGCACATCGTAAAAACGAGGAATCAAGTTGCAAATAGTAGTCTTCCCTACACCTGTGGGACCAACAAAAGCAATGATTTCTCCCGCTTTAATATTCAAATTAATATTGTTAATGACTTTGCTGCTGTGATCATAACTAAAAGTAACGTCTTTAAAAAGAATATTACCATGAAGTCTCTCACAATTAATGGCATCAGGAGCATCAGCAAAATCAGGTTTATCATCCATAATTTCGCAAAACCGCGCAAATCCAGCCATGCCACGCTGATACATTTCAGTAAATACAGTTAAACGCAAAACCGGTTTCATGAAAATACTGCCAACATATAAGAAAAATGCTACAAAATCACTGACAGGTAGTTGCCCGGTAGCAATCATTGTTCCACCTATCACCAACATTGCTACGTTAATAATACTAGAAAAAAAACTAATACCACTGGAAAATCTAGCCAGTATCTTATAAGAAGCGGCTCTAGCATCTAATAAAGCATTACTAACCTTAGAAAACTTTTGCAATTCAAATTCTTCATTTGTAAAAGCTTTAACAACACGAATACCAGCCAAGCTATCTTCAACTTGTGCGCTTATTTCGCCGGCACGCACTCTATTCAGCTTAAAAGACGCCTTCATTTTTCTATTGGTAAATATTGTTTCAAATGTCTTTACCAGCAATAAAATTGTAATAAATATGGCCAACTTCCAATTCATAAAAAATAAGATTACTATTGTTCCTGTCATTGTTAAGGTACAAACAATAATATCATTAGGTCCTCTAAAAGATAGCTCACCAATTTCTGCAATATCACTTGTTATACGACTCATAAGTTGCCCTGTTTTACTGTTATCAAAATAGCGAAAAGATAGGCTTTCTAAATGTTTAAACAAAGCATGTCGCATGTCATTTTCTATCTTTGCTCCCATAAAATGGCCATAATAAGTGACTATGTAATTAAGAAAATAACCTAAACAATAAAGGCCCAAAAGTATGCCTGAATACAGATATAAATCGCTAAGCTCACCTTTAGGAATAATGGTATTCATCACATAGCGCAATACCAATGGAAACAATAATTCTAAAGAAGACAACAAAAGAGAGCCCACTATAATAAGAACTACTGTTGTAATATATGGTTTATAATATGGAAGAAAACGTTTAATCAAATTTTGCCATCCTAACTATTAATTATATAATTCCGGATAAACTCCCCTGGCCAATTCATCCACTGCATTTGCTGCATATTGCGATATACTATAGAGATAATTATCATGCACGTGAATAAGCCGTTTATTACGCACTGCATTGATGTTCATATATGCAGGATCATTTTTAATTTCATCAGTATATGTCGATATTTCTACTTTGCCGGTTGCTTCCCAAGAAGGCAGTAGCAACACGTCAGGATTTATAGCAACTATCTGTTCTTTACTCAAACTTTCATTTTTATTTATACCCATTAAGGCCACACCATTTATTACATTAGCATGCTGGCATAAATCATCAAAAGTTGTTCCCTTAGCTCCAAAGGCACCCATCTGCGACAAAGCAACAATAGTCCTCTTGTTCTTCGCAGGTAATTTACCTACAATTTTCCAAGTTGCCTTGAGTTTATCTTGCATTTTTTCTACAATTTTTTCACCTTTTGCTTTTTCGTCTACCAAGCATGCTATATCAATAATGGATTTTTCTATTTCTTTAAGAGAAGTAGGTGTTTTATATATGTAAATATTTAGCCCCATATCTCGCAAGGTCTTAGCTGTATTCATGCCAGCCCAATCCGGCATAATAACTAAATCAGGTTTTAGAGCCATAATTGCTTCCGGACTATTTCCTCTAGTTCTTTTACCAATAGCTTTAGCCTTAACAGAAACAGATGAAATAGCAGGATTATCTGCCAAATATGTCACAGCAATAATCCTATCAGCAGGAAGCATATCTAAAAGTATTTCATCAACGCCCAAGCTCAGAGAAACTATTCTCTTGGGTTTTTCTCGAAAAGTAAGTCTAGTACCTGTAAAGTCGGTAATACTATATCCCTGAGCTCCCGTAATTTTTTTTTGCGTAGTATCTTGCTTTAGTTCGCAACCCATAAGCAGAAACACTATTAAACATAAGCATATAAGAACCACATTTTTTTTACATACACTCATAAAGTATCTCCTAAAGTGCCCTATAACAATTATTTATTATGTTTATTTAAAAGCATATCATACTTATTATCTGTTACATACTGATTTACAATCTCTAACATAGCTTCGGCAAAAGACTTCTCCGGTATAGGAGAAAATGCCGTCGTTACTACCTTGTCTTCCAATATTTTTTTCTTCTTGCTAAAAACTTGCATGGAGGTCGTCTTATATGTTTTATCAGCAGTGTTGAAAATCATATGAATCAAACAATAGGAAGTAGTATCGCCTTTTTTTAATTGTTTTGCGTATTTAGCGTCTATTTGTTTTAAAATATCCTTATTGACAAATACCGTCTTAACATCAGCTTCAACCTGGTTTAAATTCTTTTTTCCCTGTTTATCGCGTACAAAACGTACCGAGGTATTGTCATAGGCATAAATTCCAAGGTTATTTTCCAAAATCAGCGACCATTTATTTCGTTCCATTTCCTTAGGCGTTTCCTTGGGCATCATGCTAATTTCCCATTTATCAGCTGCATCCGATTTTTGCTCCGAAGCAAAAGCAACTGAAACCATCATTCCTAAACACAAAAAAACTAACATAAACTTCTTCATTTAAATTCCTCCTATTTTAAAAAGCTTTATTTATTAAAACAACTTATATTATGCCAATATTTCTAACTACACGAATAATTTGTTCCTCTGATAATTGCTTTAAACTGTAATATGTAGCATTCATGGCTTTTGCCAAATCTTTAGCAATACCTAGCTTGATAAAATCAGTTTCAGTGTCAATTACAACAGAGGTTATACCTGCTTTACCAATCTTTTCTCCCATAGCCAGTGCTTGGTCAACAGGATTATTTCCACTCTCGTCGATATAATTTGCGCGACCGTCCGTTACTAAGATTAAGATCGGCTCCATATCGCTGTCTCTATGGCTCTTAGTATATAACGTCAGCAAAGCGGTGGCAAGTCCATCTGCCAAAGGGGTTTTACCTCCTGTGGGCATTTCCTGCAGACATTTTTGCGCCAAATCTATACTGCGGGTGATTGGAAGCAATACTTCTGCTTTTTGTCGTCTAAAAGCAATCATTCCTACTCTATCCCGTTTTTGATAAGCTTCCTGTAGCATATAAAATATGGCACCCTTAACTGCCCCCATACGCTCCCTAGCCCCCATGGAACCACTGGCATCTACTACAAACAAGAAAGTACTGCCAATACGTTTTTCTCGTATTTTTTGGCGTAGGTCTTCGCTTTTAATATTCAGCGCACAACCATTATCACCTCGCATTTTTTGATAAGGGGCCGCTGCGCGTATAGTAGCGTCAAAAGCAATATCATCAATTTTATTGTTGCTCATGGCAGAGCGCACATAGCGCCCCTGTTTAAGGTCAGTTTTTGTTGTACAGCGTTTACCGCTGCCATGACGCACTTTACGATCCTGGCCCATATCAAGAATCATTTTGGGCAAAGGAAAAGATTTATCAATATTATCTACTTTTTCTTCCGGTGCATTATTTTCAGGGTTTTCCTGCTGGTCATTTTCTTCGTCTTGCTTATCGTCTTCACCATTATCATTATTAGTATCATCATTATCTTTATCTTGCTCTGTTTCTCCATTATCATCATTGGGTAGCGGAGGCGGAGACGATGCTTCATCACTATTGTCCGGCGGATTATCCTGTTCGTCTTGTTCTTGTTGTTCCTGGTCATCTTGTTCTTGCTCAATTTCTTGATCATCTTGTTTTTGTTCTTGCTGCTCAGGCGGCTTTCTCATACGGTGTGGCAAAACATATTGAGCAGCCTCTTCGATGTCTTTTGGCAGCATATAACTACGTTCTGCAAGTGCTGCTATAGCCTTAGCCGCTTCTAGCATGTAAATTTCAGCCCTATGCCCTGCACAAAATGCCTTTGCGCACATTTGCGCGGCCAGCTGCATCATAGCTTCAGATATTTCAACAGTAGCTAATGTTTTTTGTGCATTATTTATTCTATCTAACAACTCTTTTGTTTGTTGTGCATAAGCTTTTTTAAACCCGGCAATATCATGACTGAAATCTAGGAGTCTACGCATAATTAGTTTGCGTTTCTCCAGCTCTTGTTCATTAACAGCCTCAGCATACATACCAAATCTATCTAAAATAGAACTAGTTAAAGAACCCTCTTCCGGATTCATAGTGCCAATAACGGTTGTATTTACTAAATGACTAAAACTTATACCGTCGCGTTCGACTAGATTGACGCCGGAAGAATTTGCATCCAATATGGCTGTCAAAAGTTCAGTGCGCAATAAATTCACTTCATCTATATATAGAATATTATCATTTGCTCTACTTAAAATTCCCGGTAAAAATTTTCTCTCACCCATATTTACAGCATATTCAATATCTATACTGCCAAAAAGCATATCCTCAGTAGCATTTAATGGTACTTCTACTATAGTTCTTGGTCCACAAAGTTCCCCACAAGCTCTCACAATACTTGATTTAGCAGTACCCTTAGGCCCTCCAAGCAAAATCCCGCCGGCCTTAGGATTTACAAGGGCTATTTCTAGCCCTCGTTTCAACATTTCTTGTCCCACAAAAGCAACAAAGGGAAATAGTGCATCGGTCTGCATGTATAATTCCTCCCTTTATT
>JAQVYX010000095.1 GCA_029004715.1 Acidaminococcaceae bacterium
GCATGGCTGCTTTGCGTAAGCAATTAGTTTTCGTCAAGTCACGACTATTTACCCTTGATAGAATCTTAAACAGTTCCTGTCGTGTTTTTATGGACGAAAAAGGAAATGTGCTTGGTCCCGATAGAGTAACAAAAGCTTTTGCCAATGTCAGGAAGAAGTTAAAATTACCCAGTAGCATTACGCTTCATTCTCTACGTCATACTCTGGCCACGCAGCTCTCAGAAGCTGATATTAGTCCCAAAAAAGTACAATTAAGAATGGGTCACGCAACTGCCGCATATACAATGGACCAATATACTCATAACACTTCTACCATGCAAGACTCTATAGTTGATATTCTCAATAAAAAACATGCAAAATAATATAAAAAGGGTCAAAAAGGGGGTCAAATAATAAAATGGCATAAAAAAAGCGTCTTCCGAAAAACCTCGGAAGGCGCATTGTTTCTGTTGGTGCGGGTGACAGGAATTGAACCTGCATGCCGTGAAGGCGCTAGATCCTAAGTCTAGTGCGTCTGCCAGTTCCGCCACACCCGCAAGGATATTGAATTGAAAAAAAAATTGGTGATCCACCCGAGGCTCGAACTCGGGACACCCTGATTAAAAGTCAGGTGCTCTACCAACTGAGCTAGTGAATCATTGGCTGGGGCGGCTGGATTCGAACCAACGCATGCGGGAGTCAAAGTCCCGTGCCTTACCGGCTTGGCTACGCCCCAAGAAAAGAATGTTAAAACTTATGAAATTATGGGGTGACTGAAGGGGATCGAACCCTCGAGTAACGGAGCCACAATCCGCCGTGTTAACCGCTTCACCACAGCCACCATGTTACCAAACAAAATAGATTGGCGACGTGAAATATTGTAACATGAGAGCAATTATGTGTCAACCATTTTTGTAACTTTTTTTACCAAAACAGGAATAATTTTATTTACAGGCAGCAATAATTTCAATCTCTATTTTTACGCCTTTAGGAAGTGCTGCTACTTGCACACAAGAACGTGCAGGTGCTGCTTCTTGAAAATAGGTACCGTATACGCCGTTTACAGCGGCAAAATCAGCTAAATCGGTAAGGAATACCGTAGTTTTAACTACGCTGTCATAGCCAAGACCCTTGGCCCGTAAAATTTCGCCAATATTGTCCAAAACTAGATGTGTTTGTTCTTCTATCGTGCCCTGCATTACTTCTCCTGTTTCCACAAACAAAGGGATTTGTCCTGATGCAAATAAGAAGCCTTGAGCCTCAATAGCTTGAGAATATGGTCCTATAGCCTGAGGTGCCTTTGTAGTTTTAATTTCTGTTTTCATGTTATTGCCTCCTCTAGATAGTGATGCATAAATTTTATTATAAATTTGCTAAAAGCAAAAATTATTTACTGAAATATTTCTTTGCCCAAGCTAGTGCTGTTGGTGTATTGGCCAAACCACCTTCTGCCGTTTCTCTAAACGCGCAGGGCATCTTTTCCCCCACTTCTTTCATCGCATCGATTGCCTCGTCAGCCGGTATAAAGCTTTTAATACCTGCCAAAGACATTTCTGCCGCCAAAAGTGCCTGCATAGCACTTCCACCGTTGCGCTTAATACACGGTACTTCAACTAAACCTGCTACAGGGTCACAAACAAGTCCTAGCATGTTTTTTATAACAATAGCAACTGCATGTCCAACTTGCTCTGCAGAACCGCCTAAAAGGCTTACAGCTGCGCCTGCTGCCATGGCTCCTGCACTGCCACATTCTGCTTGACAGCCGCCCATTGCTCCTGATAAGGAAAAACGACTAGCTATAACCATGCCAATATTACCAGCAACAATCAGTCCTTTTTGTAAATCTATATTACTTAGATTACGATGTTTTTTGAGGGAAAAAAGTACCCCCGGTAAAACACCACTGGCACCTGCTGTTGGTGCTGCCACTATTCTTCCCATAGCCGCATTTGCTTCAGCAACTGCCAAGGCATATACCAAGGCGTCTTGAGCTACCGGTCCCAAAAGGCTCTTATAACCTGGTTTAGCCATCGTTTCCGCCAAGGTTTTTGCACTGCCACCCGTTAATCCGCTGCGAGATCGAACTCCTGTCAAACCAAAATCAATGGACTCTTGCATAACTTGGAGCATTTCTTGCATTTTTGCTTCGATGGCAATGGGCGCAGTATCCATGTCCTTAGCATTATCCTCAAGCATTACTTCATAAAGTGCTCTATGCTCTTTTTCTGCCCACTCTATATATTTTTCTAAAGATAATTTATTGTTTGCCATTACTAACCTCACAAAACCTTATTTATAAACCGTACAGATTCAACGTTTTTGATTTCTCTAATTGCCTTAAGTGCTTCTTCCGGAACCATTTGGTCACATTCAATAATCATTGTTGCCGTGCCGCCTTTATTTGTGCGAAATACCCGCATGCCCGCGATGTTCACTTTATATTCTGACAACTTACCGCTAACCAAGGCTATAACTCCCGGTCGGTCTTGATGAACGATTAAAACTCCCGGCAAATTACCATTTAGTTCTACAGGAAAATCATCGATTTCTGTCACACACACTTGGCCGCCACCTATAGAGGAACCAGTGACAACACAGGTCTTGCCCGTAACTCCTTCTAAATGGAAACGCACAGTATTGGGGTGAGTTAATTCCCCTAAATTAATAGTAGAAAATTTGTATTGCAGTCCTTTTTGCTCCGCATAGATATCTGCCTCAGGAATTCTCGCATCATCAGGCATCCAGCCCATAAGTCCAGCCAATAAAGCCATATCTGTGCCATGTCCACGATAAGTCTGTGCAAAAGAACCATGCAACGCAATGTCCGCTTTAATGGGGCTTTCCCCCAAAATTGAGACAGCCAACAACCCTAGTCTTACAGCACCTGCTGTATGAGAACTAGAAGGACCAATCATCACCGGTCCTATAACATCTAATAAATTCATACTCTCACCTCTTATTGTCAAAAATGCCCACACAACATTATCATAGCTGACAACATTGTACAGGCATATATTTGCATTAAATTCCCGGAAGCGAACGATGTGCAAGTCCCACGCACAATTCATTCAAATTCAGAACACCAACACCCATAAAAACGGCTACGCAAATATGCTCACCATTACGAGCAATACCTATTTTCCCACCTACGTTAAAGCCCATGGCTTTTAGTTTAATTTGCTCCAGGGCCTCTTGGGCAGCACCGGCAACTGCACCGGCTCCTAAATGAGTATCTGCCACTAGGTTTTGCCTTTCAGCCGCTACTACGGCCCGTTCCACAATTTTAACAATAGACTGGATAAAATCACCGCCAAAATCTACTGCCGTAGAATGAATATCCTTGGCCGCCAAGATTTCTTTTACTCGTTGTTCTTCTTCACGGCTTTCAGTAATAGCAATTTTTAATGCGGCTCTACCAACTTCCAAACTACTATGTTTCTTCTCCATATTAATCTTCCTCTTCTAATTTAGGCTTCTTAATCGGTGTCGGATCTAATACATAAACTAACAGGAAAGTAAGCACACATATAAACCATTCAAAATAAATAACATCGCGGAAAACGTGCAATGCCGGCATATAAGCCCAAGCGACAATGCCAACAAGGCCAACCAAAACAGTGTAGAAAGCAGCATTCTTTTTGCATAACCCAGGGGCAAAGACCGTAAACAAAAATACAATTGTGAGTGGCGCTGTCATAGACAAACCAGCCAACATGGTTTTTAAAATTCCTACTGCATTAAAAGCCAGCCACAAGGTTAATATTCCACAACAAAAAATCGTTATACGATTAACCCGCACAAACTTTTCATCAGTAACACCAGGGTTTAAAAACCTCTTATAAATATCTTGCGCAAACAAAGTTCCTGCAGATAGCAATATGGTACAAGCCGTAGAAACGTCAGCAGCCCACATAGCAGCCAAAGTTGCGCCTGATGCCCATGGATTAAGGCTCATAACTACTTTAGGCAATGCCATGGTTGCTGAAATATCAGGAAAAGAAACTCTAGCAACAATACCTAAAAGGGCACATAAAAACCCTATAGGAAAAATCAAAACCGCGCCCCACAGGAACCCACGCTTAGCTGTTTTAGCATCTTTAGCACCACAAGCAATCTGCACTGGTCCTTGGGCTGTAATGGCCTGCGTAATCATTACTACGAAAAAAGCGAGAATAGCTGAAAGTGACATTCCTGCCACTGGGCTCAGCATCTGCTTAGCTTGAGGAAGAGCAGCTTGCAGGACATCTAGTCCGCCCACATTGCTAACTGAAGTATAGGCAGAATACAAAACACCTACATAGATTAAAAATACGCTGACGATATTAGATAATCCTGATGACCATAGACCGCCAATCAAAGTAATACCAATAAAAACTACTGCACTAGTAAGCATTCCGCCTTTAAAAGAAAATACATCCGGCAACAAGGCTGATAAAATAGCACCACCTGCTAAATACTGCAGTGATGTAATAACTAACATGATAATAACCAAGCCTAAGGCACTGATTAAGCGACCTTTTGTATCATAATAGCGTTCAAATAGCTCAGGAATAGTAGTCGCTTTGAGCGCTCTATATTTACCTGCAGCCACAAGAGCCATAACAACTGCACCAGCTGACCATGCAGCGTTATACCAACCTGCCGCCATGCCGATGTTATAAGCTTTTTCAGCTACGCCTACAGTAGATGCCGCACCTACGGCTAAGCCGGTAATATTAACTGCGATGAGAGTTGCCGACAATTTACGTCCTGCAAATAAATATTCTGTCGAACCTTTATCCGCTCTCCCTTTTACCCAAAAACTAATACCAAACAACAAAACAATGTACGTACAAACAATAAATAACTGAATTGACACCTTCCACACTACCCTTCTACGGAAATTAATTCTAAAATAATTCTTCCATACTACCTTCCTACAATAAAGCCTACGCAATAATCACTCCCTCATTATAACAATAAACTACCAGAAAAAAAAGAAGATTATTCTGTATACTTGCTATTTATAGCAAATTTACGTTAAAATAGTCGTGGTAATGATGTTTTTGCACTTTTTATTGCATGATTTCCAAAAAACAAACACTATACCTTACTAACTAAACACTAGCAATAATAAACCGCGAAAAATAAATATGTTTTTCCCTAGGAAGGAGGACACCCCAATGTACAGAATTTTTAAAAGTACTACAACCGGTATTGATGAATTCGAACTAGATAAATCCGAAAAGGGCACTTGGATTGATATTGTTAGCCCCACCTCTGAAGAACTAAAAGAAATAGCTGCCAAAACCGGCATACAAATGGATTTTCTCTCAGCCGCTTTGGATGATGAAGAAAAATCACGTATTGAAATTGAAGACGACCAGATGCTGGTTTTGATAGATATTCCTTTACTGCGCAGTAATAATGACTATGACACGATACCTTTGGGTATTATTATTACCGCTAATTATGTTGTTACTGTTTGTTTGGAAGTTAATGCTGTTTTAGCTGACTTCTCGGCACCTAACTACAAGCTTTTCAGCACGTACAAAAAAACGCGTTTTTTGTTCCAGATACTCTATAAATCCGCGACCTTATATCTTAAGTACATCCGTAATATTAATCGTCGTACAGACGAATTAGAGCAGCATCTACGTAAATCTATGGAGAATGCTGAGCTTTTCAATCTGCTTGATGTACAGAAGTCCTTAACGTATTTCTCTGCGTCTTTGCGCAGCAATTATATTGTAACAGAAAAGCTTTTGCGCCTGCGCTCCACCAGCCAATTAAAGCCTCTCCTTAAGATTTATGAAGAAGATGAGGATTTGTTGGAAGACGTTATAATTGAGTACAAACAGGCTATCGAAATGGTTGAGATGTACAGTCACATTTTAAATAGCATGATGGAAGTATTCGCGTCAATCATTAATAACAATATGAACTTAGTAATGAAATTTTTAGCCGGCGTAACAATTCTCTTGGCTATTCCCACCGTGCTTTCGGGTCTTTGGGGCATGAACGTACCAGTTCCTTTTAGTAATGATCCAAATGCCTTTTATATGGTTAGTCTCATCGCCATGACTATTGCTGGCGGCTTTGCCTATTTTTTATGGAAGAAAAATATGTTTTAACAAAATAAGGAGTCAACTATGTCAGTAATTATGACCGAGCAGTTAAAGGCCGGTATTATTTTAGGTGATAATGAAAATGGTGAATATATTTATATGCCTGGCAGCGAAATTGGTGCAGAAAATCCTATGTGCATCTTTGAAAAAGGTGACCGCAGAGAAGACTTACACCTGGAAGAAGCCGTAGCACTTGCTAAGCGCCTTAGCCTCACGCCAGTTAAGCACC
>JAQVYX010000096.1 GCA_029004715.1 Acidaminococcaceae bacterium
AAACGATCCAACTTACTAAAGTTCAGTCAATAGCTCAAGAGGGAACTTCATCTGTAGTTTCGTTACCGGCTCTCACTATTCCGGCTCGCTTTAAGCTACGCAAACAAATTACTTTTCTCTATCATTGCTGTGTCAATATTAATTTATGAGTAAATTATAACATGACTAAACAAAAAGTCAAGGAAATTATGGTTGACAAGAAGAGGTATTTAACTATATAATATCCCTTGTTAAGTTGTGACTCTGTAGCTCAGCTGGATAGAGCGTTTGGCTACGAACCAAAAGGTCGCGTGTTCGAATCACGCCAGGGCCACCAAATTTAATATTTTTAACATTACGACTCTGTAGCTCAGCTGGATAGAGCGTTTGGCTACGAACCAAAAGGTCGCGTGTTCGAATCACGCCAGGGCCACCAAACTTAAATGAAGTGCATATCTTTTTAAAGAGATGCACTTTTTTTATTTATCATTTTGCCCTATAAACTTTTTTCTTACTCTAATAATTTACCGCTATTTTCTATGTCACAGTTTGTTTCATTGACATGAACACTAGCGTTAGTTACAATTAGAGTATGTATGATATACATAAAATTATTTTGGAGGTAAAAAAATGAAAAAAGGAACTTTAATCATCATTGCCGTTATCATATTAGTAATAGGCATGGCCTTTGGTAGCTACAATGGATTAGTAACAATGAATGAAAATGTAACCACAAAATGGAGTCAAGTAGAAAATCAATTGCAGCGCCGTAACGACTTAATTCCTAACTTGGTAAATACAGTTAAAGGCTATGCCGCACATGAAACAGATGTCTTCAAATCAGTAGCAGATGCTAGAGCTAAATTGGCCGGCGCGTCTACCGTAGCTGATAAAAGTGCCGCTGATGGTCAATTAAATGGTGCTCTTTCTCGTCTACTAGCAATTTCCGAAAGATATCCGGATTTGAAAGCGAACCAAAACTTTGCACAATTGCAAGATGAATTGGCAGGAACAGAAAACCGTATTGCTGTAGCACGCAAAGATTACAACAGTGCCGCTCAAATGTACAATACCAAAATTAAGTCTGTCCCTACTGTCTTCTTCGCCAGTGCTTTTGGTTTTCAGCCTAAAGATTATTTTAAAGCAGCAGAAAGTGCCAAGGCTGTTCCTAAAGTTTCCTTTTAGTTAGTCTTTTTTACAATAAATGTTTTACGTTAGGAGACGAACCATGAAGAATTTACTGGCTCTACTTCTCTTAACCTTACAACTAATATTTTCTTGGAATCCTCTTGCTCAGGCACAAACAGCCATCCCGCCTAAGCCTACCACAAACATCTATGTTCAAGATTATGCCAAGGTTTTAAGTTCTCAAACCAAGGCCACCATCAATGCTTATAGCTCTGCTATTGCAGACAAAACCAAAGCTCAAATCGTGGTAGTAACAATACCTACCCTCGATGGAGCAGCATTAGAAAATTTCTCCTTAGACCTAATGCGCCAATGGGGTATCGGTGACAAAGAAAAGAACAATGGTGTATTACTCTTGGTAGCTGTACAAGACCGACAATCAAGAATTGAAGTTGGCTATGGTTTAGAAGGAGCATTACCGGATGGGCTAACAGGTCGTATTCAAGATCAAGTTATGCTTCCCCTTTTTAAAAAGGGTGACTATGACAAAGGAATTATGCAAGGCTATGCCAGCATTGCCAATACTGTTATAAAAGAATATAACCTTACTGCTACCGATTTAAAAGTTGATCGCGTAGCCTCCTCGCAAACAAATTCCCAAAGCGGTAATCTAGCAGCTGCCTTTGTTGCCTTGCCCTGGTGGATTAAACTACTCTTATTTGTAGGTTTTGCCGGGCTTATGCTTGTTGACCAAATCTTTTTTGGCGGTATAATACTACACACTATTCTCATATTGTTTATGCGTGGTGGTGGCCGCGGAGGCGGTGGCAGTTTCGGTGGCGGTTCAGGTGGTGGCGGTGGCTCTAGTCGACGATGGTAATGAAAATTAAGGAGAGTATGTGGAATAATTCCACATACTCTCCTTTTATTTATAAAGTTCTCTAATGCAAGCTTCTGCCAACGCCTGTAGGCTGGAAACTGCCTTTTCCTGTGGTAAACCGGAAGCAGCATAGCCTAAAGGAATTTCTGTACAAGCCAGCATAAGTGGCATTTCTTGTTCCAACCACAACTCTTCAACTACCTGTTTCACCAAATTCCCAGCGACTGGCATATTATTGGCTTTTACCTCATCAATGCTTTGTTGAATCAACTGTCGCTGCTTAGCATTAGGCAAGTGCAAAATTAAATTATGTTTTTGCGCATAGTCTTGATACAATCCGCTTTGAACCGTACCTAAAGTAGATAGCATCCATACCCCTTCTTTGCTAAGTTTCTGCGCTGCCAACACAGTTTCCTCCACAATGTGTATAAGCGGCTTAGGTAAAGGCTCGGCAAAACGATCTATAAAATAGTGTGCCGTATTACAAGGCACTGCAAAGATATCTGCCCCCATAGCGGCCAATTTTATAAAATCTAAATAAAGGTTTTCTGCCGGACTTGGTCCTTTTCCCAAAATAGCCGTACTTCTGTCAGGTAAATCACTATCAGCTATCATGTACACAACCGGATGTTCCTGATCCGATAAAGCTGGTGCTTTAGCTGCCAAAATACGGAGAAACTCCGCGGAAGCAGCACTGCCCATTCCTCCAATAACGCCTAGTTTCTTTCCATTTTTAATAGGTCTTTTTTCTAACATTTTACTTATCCTCGTATTATCTGTTAGCGAGATAGAACTTCTCCATAAACCCCGCTAACTTTTCACAGCCTGCACGCGGCATGGCATTATAAATCGAAGCTCGCAAACCACCTACACTACGATGCCCTTTGAGGCCATTAAGTCCAATAGCATCTGCCTGCAACACAAATTGTTTTTCTAGCTCTACCGTCGGTAACCCGAAAGTAACATTCATATAAGAACGACTTGTCTTTTCAACAAAACCCCGATAAAAATCCGAATGGGCGTCAATAATATCATACACAAGCTTAGCCTTAGATATATTTCGTTCCTGAATAACAGTAAGCCCGCCCTGTTTTTTTAACCATTTTGCTACCAGTCCAACAATATATACACCAAAAACCGGTGGCGTGTTGTACAAAGAATTATTATCCATATGTACTTCATAATTGAGCATTGTTGGCAAATTTTTATTTCTTCCTCTGATAAATTTTTTGCGTGCAATTACTACTACTACGCCACCAGGGCCAATATTTTTCTGCGCACCGGCATAAATAAGCGAAAACTTTTCCGTAGGAATAGGCTTACTCAAAATGTCCGAAGATAAATCTGCAATTAATGGTATCTTCCCTGTATCCGGATATTCTACATACTCTGTTCCCTCTATAGTATTGTTGCCTGTAATATGCAAATAAGCAGCATTGGCGGGAAGTTTTAGTTCACTTAGCTTAGGTACACGATTGTATTTTTCTTCCTTACTGCTAAATAAAACCTTAGTTACCCCGACCTTTTGAGCCTCTTTTACTGCTTTAGCAGAAAAAGAACTAGTATCTACATAAGCACCAACTTTGCCCGCAGTTAAAAAATTCATTGGTACCATAGAAAATTGCAAGCTGGCTCCCCCACCTAAAAACAATACACACCAATCATCATTTAAGCCCAAAAGTTCCTTTATATCAGCTTCTGCTTCAGCATTGATTCTATCATACACAGGTGCTCTATGGCTCATTTCCAAAATCGACATACCGGAGTTTTGACAATCCAAAAGTTCTCGCTGTACTTCTTCCAAAACTTCTAAGGGTAACATTGCCGGGCCTGCACTAAAATTAAAAATTCGATTCATTATTGGGCATCTCCTATCAAATGTACTACCATGGCATCGCGTAACTTCGGTTCAAACCAAGTTGATTTAGGAGGCATAATAAGCCCCTGATCTGCCACTGTCATTAACTCTTCCATAGATGTAGGATACATAGCAAAAGCTACGGAATATTCACCATTATTAACTTTCTTTTCTAACTCCTTCAAACCACGAATACCCCCAACAAAACCAATTCTGCTATCAGTGCGTGGATCTTTTATATCTAAGACAGGACACAATAAATTTTCTTGTAAGATACTCACATCTAGAGAGGCAATGGGATTGTCAGCAGCAAAAGTTTCTTCCTTGGCTTCCAATACATACCATTTACCCGCTATATACATGCCAAAATTATGCCGTTTTTGTGGTTTAGGATTTTGCACTGTTTCTGTTATTATGAATTTTTCCTCAAGCCGGCTCATGAATTCGCTAATAGTAAATCCATTTAAATCTTTAACCAATCGATTATAATCTAAAATATGCAACATATTGTCTGGGAATATAACTGATAGAAAACTGTTGTATTCCTCTTTTCCACTCTGTTCCGGTCTTTTTGACAAAGCATCTGCAACTCTTAAAGCGGCTGCACTTCTATGATGTCCATCGGCAATATACATACAAGGAACTTGCGCAAAAAGCTCTGTTATTTCAGCAATTTTCAAAGGCTCACTTACAACATACAAAGTATGCTTAATCCCATCATCAGCTACGAAATCATAAACAGGTTTATGGTTACTCATATATTTTATAAGCAAAGCATCAATTTCACCGCGATTTTTATACGCTAGAAAAACACATCCCGTCTGAGCCCTTGTAGTCATAATGTGATTCACACGGTCTTGCTCTTTATCAGTACGAGTAAGTTCATGTTTTTTTATAATATTATCTCTATATTCTTCTACAGAAGCTGCTGCTACCAAACCAATTTGAATAGACGCTCCCATTTGTTGCCTATAAATATAATAGCACGGAGTTGCATCTTGTTTCATCTGACCATTGGCAATATACTTAGCTAAATTATCTTTGGCCCTTTCATATACTGCTTGGCTATGTTCATCTACACCTTCTGCCATAGTAGCCTCTGATTTTGTTACGCTTAAAAAACTCAAAGGATTCTCTTTTAATATAGCCCTAGCTTCCTCAGTATTCATTACATCATAAGGAAGAGCAGAAATTTCTTTTACTAATTCCGGCAAAGCCCTTAGTCCTTTAAACGGTCTAATATTCGACATATTAATTCCCCCTTCGTACACATATTAATATTTTACAATCCCCCCCGTAAAAACACAAGGTTATTATCTGTAATCATTGTGCCATTCTTACTTCGAAGTATAGCTAAAAATAAATAAGTGTTATATAATACATTTCATATGCTTCCGATTTTTCTAACGAGGTGAAACATTTGTTTTTTTTAAAAATTAATAAACGTGTATTGCAAAAGATTTCTCCCATAGCGTTAGGGTATTTAATTTTGGGTTTAGCCTGCGGTATCTTAGGCCAAAAAGCGAGTATATCACCACTGGAAATGTTCGCCATGAGTATTTTAGCTTATGCAGGAAGCTCACAGTTCATAGGTATAGCAATGATGCTGCAGGGAGCCTCATTTTTTTCGATCGGGCTTACAATTTTGATTGTAAATTTACGCTATGTCTTATTTAGCTCTACTCTTACTCCTTATTTTTCTAAATGCAAGCTTAACTTCTTAGCCCTATATACGCATGGAATCACAGATGAAACCTTTGCCGTAAACCTAAATTCTTTCGAAACAGAAACCGATCCCTATTGGGCCCATGAAGAAGCTTTGTCTCTAAATTTTCTTGGTTGTATAGTCTGGTCCCTTAGCAATGCGCTAGGGTGCTATGCCTCGGCCTCTATAAGTCTCAATATTAATTTAGTTGCGTATATTTTAACAGCTATGTTTCTTGGTATTTGGGTGAACTATTTAGCTAATCGCACTATGATAATTGTAGGGCTTTCCTCGGGAATATTGGCAATTATTCTCGAACAATTAGTACCATTTAAATTACACATAGTACTATCCTCTGTTTTTTGCTCAGGTCTTGCCTGTTACTTATCCTTAAAAAATGAGGGAGGCGCAAACCCATGAGTAAGGAATATATTTGGAGCGTTATAATACTTATGAGCATTGTTACCTACTTGCCGCGTGCCCTTCCTATGCTAGTATTATCTCATTACGCATTGCCTGCTTGGTTTACAAAATGGCTAACATTTGTACCAACAGCTATATTTGGAGCCTTGGTTTTTCCTGACATCTTTATTATGGACGGACACCTAAGCTTAGCTCCTACAAATTTTGCCTTGTGGACAACAGTTTTAATTGCACCATTGGCCTTAAAAACAAAATCGCTAGGCATAACAATAGCCGCAGGAGCCACAGTTTTTGCTATTTTGCAATATTTAA
>JAQVYX010000097.1 GCA_029004715.1 Acidaminococcaceae bacterium
GTACCCAGGTATGCAGCCAAGGCGTGATTTAATACAGCGCTTTTATTTTAACCTTGTACCAGGCGGTGCGTTTGTACCACTGTGGTGGAAGACAGTACAAGAAGCGCCTATTGTTGGTGAATGCCCAACGTGTATGAAGCATAAAAAAGAAAAATATTATTACCATTCTGTGTGCAATACATGTGGGTGGGTGCGTGAAAACAACACAACGTACAAAGTAATCACAAGTTAATAAGTAATACTCCGCCAAAAGACGGATAGTTTTATTGACACAAATAGTAAGTGTATGTTATACTGTGTTAGTATAATATACACTGGGGGGAAGTCAGATGGCGGTACTAAACTACGAAGACGGAGTTGTAGTACTACACGGACCGTACTCTTTACGCAATGTTGTGCGTGAATTAGGTGGTGTTTGGGATGTGCACAAAGGCTGTTGGGTTTTTGCAGAAGATGCTAACCTGACAGCCTTGTGTGCGTTAGATTTTATTGATATGACACCACAAGCCAAGACGCATTTGTGTGGTGACTCAACGCCAACAGCTATACGCAACATGGATGATGCACCTATTATGTATGGTGACGACTTGTTTGCGTATCAGCGTGTTGGCGTGAGGTTCTTGTCTACTGCCAGACGCGCCATACTAAATGATGATGTTGGTTTAGGTAAATCAGTACAGGCTATTCGCGCGTGCCATGAGGTGGGCGCACATAAAGTATTAGTGGTGACAAAGAAATCTATTATCTACAACTGGCAAAAGCAGATAGAGATGTGGAATAAGATACCGCACTCAACATGGGAAGTTATGAATTACGAACGTGTTGTTCGTGATAAGGATATTTTATTGCACAACAAGTATACTGCTTTAATTGTAGACGAAGCGCAGTATATTAAGAACCTGCGTTTGCAAAAGAGTAAGTCACCACAAAGAGCTGTTGCTATTGCGGCGTTAGCAAAGAAGATACCATATGTATTCTTACTAACCGCCAATGTATTGCAAAACAATCCGACAGAATTGTGGGGATTGCTTCGTACTTTATATCCAAAGAAGTACACATCTTACTGGAGGTTTGTTGAAACATACTGTGACATAGGAACGAATTCGTTTACAGGATACCGTAATGTATTAGGTTTAAAGGAGTCCAGTAAACCTGCACTCACGGCAGAGATGTCTACAGTTATGTTAGGGCGCAACAAAGTAGGACTACCACCACTGACACATGAAGTAATGTACGCACAGCTTGGTAACAAACAGCGTGAAGCGTATGACCAAATGCTTAAACAATTCTTTATTCTTATTGATGAAGATGAAAGCATACTGCACGCAGGTGGTGCGCTTGCGCAACTAACAAGGTTACGCCAGTTGTCTTTATGTCCTGCTTTAATTGGTGGTACTACGGAAAGCGCGAAGCTTGATATGCTGTGCGACTTAGTTGAATCGTATGCGCCTGACCACAAGATACTTGTGTTCTCTATGTTCAGAGGGTTTGTAGACATAATAACTAAAACACTAAACAAATACAATGCTGTGAGCATAACAGGTGCAAACACTGAGTTGCAACGCAGACAAGCGGAGGATACTTTCTTAAATGACAACACGTGTCGCGTTCTTGTGGGTTCTAAAGCTATGGTTGAAGGTATGAACCTGCAATCAGCTACAATAGTAATCTTTACTGACATAGACTGGGTGCCCACAACAATGGGTCAGGCTATAGGGCGTGCGCACAGAACAGGTCAGACTAAACCTGTGCATGTGATAACTATTATTGCTGACGATACTGTAGACCAACACATGTATGATGTTGCTACTGGTAAAGAAACAGTAATCAATGAGTTTGACGCAATGACACGCGTAATGCTGAAGATGAAAGGTGGTGACTTATAAATGGAACACGAAGCTGAACGGGTGTACACAGTACAACAAGTAGCAGAGATACTGCAGGTTCACCTTAATACAGTGTACCGCATGGTGAAAGCTAACAAATTAAAAGCTATCTACATTGGTGAGAGTGATAAGGAAATGCGTATTACTACCACAGCACTACGAGAATATATGAAAGGAGAAACACAAAATGAAACCTCTTAAGGTTCGCGCGAGCAGCGTAGATCAATTCATTACATGCCCACGCATGTATTACTTTGCACAGGTACGTGGGTTGTTTCCAAAGATTGAAAACCCCAAGCTGTTCTTTGGTACAGGTTTTCACCAAGGTGTAGCGGAGTACTACAAGACATTCAGTTTGGACAACGCAGTTAATAAGTACAGGGAGTGGTTAGCTAAAGCCAGCGCCCGTGTGCTTGAGCTTGGTGCAGACCCAGAGTACACAGCTGAAAGCACTCGGTTAGGTGAGATGCTACTCATAGAGTACGTCGCTTTTGCACGGGTGCATGATGACTTCTCCGTTATAAATGTGGAGACAAAGTTTGAAGTACCAGTGTGGGATACTCAAGGCAAACAGTTAAAGGTAGTATGCCCTGATTGTAAAGGCGCACTGGAAGCCGTAGCTTCGTGCCTACGGTGCGATGGCGCAGGAGAGATACCTGTGGTACACACGGGTACTTTTGACGCGATTGTGAGGGATAATTATGGCAAGCTGAGATTGATGGAGCACAAAACAGCCAAAGACTTTCCCACAGAATTAAGCATACAGCTTAATATGCAGTTGAATTGGTACATCCTTGCGCTTAATCAGTTGTTTGACGAGCCTATTCATGGGGCGGTGTACAATATAACCCGTAAGGTTAATCCTATGAAGGCAAGAACACCTGTGGTAAAGAGGATGTATGCTACTCGTACGGATAAGGAAGTACTGTACAATAAGCACATGCTTGCGCATTTAGCGGAAGATATGTTGCACCGTGAAGTTTACCCTCCACATCCAGGGTTCCACTGTGGTTGGAAGTGTGCCTATGTTCAGTTGTGCACTGCTACCCAAGAGTGTCTGGGAGAAAAAGAATTCGAGGCGCTTGTGAACCACGGGTATGTTGTTGTGGAAGATAAGGAAGTGGAGGAGGATAAAGATGGCGATTAAAAAACTGCCAGTCATTGGGGTCATACCAGACGAAGCAGTAGAACTTACAAAGTTTCAAGGTACAGATTGTGTGCTGATACATGTGGATGTGCCTTTGTCAGATGATGACCCAGGTCCTGGGTACTTTGGATGGCTGCTTATACCATTGATGCACCCACTTGCGGAAGAATTTGCAGAGGATTTACGCAGACGCATATTCGGAGAGGAGGAGGAAATAGATGGCGGACAAACTACCACCGATTGAAATGCCACAAGCAAAGACGCTTACAGTTGCACCAAGCAAAGCGTCAGCGCGATTAAAGTCTTTGGAAGATACACACTTCTATGCAAAAGGTTTAGTGTATGGTATGCCTGGGAGTGGCAAGACGTACGCTGTTTGCCGTGCACCACAGCCCCTGCTGTTGATTATATCAGACTGGGCTGTAGCCAGACCCACCATACTACGTGTCCGTAAAGAGTACGGCATAGACCCTGATGTAATAGAGGTAAACAGTTGGTCTGACTACATGGAGGCGTACAAGTACGCCAGTGCACACGCCAGTGAGTATGCGTGCATTAGTGTTGACGGTATATCCGACATGAACGAGCGTATAGGCAACGAGATATTAACTGACGCAATAGCGTACGCAAGTAAGTCTGACCGTAAAACACACGACCCTGACGCATTGGAGATGGGCGATTGGAACAAGGTGGGTAACAGAACAATATACTCGGTACGGCTGTTCCGTGACCTGCCATGCCATGTGTTGTTCACAGCACTGGAGAATGAAATCAATATGCTGTTGTGCCCAATGGTACAGCCTAAGTCTTTACTTCGTAAGTTCCCTTCATACTTCAATTTAGTTGGACACCTTGTGTGTGAGGAACAACCGAAGAAAGCAAGCAAGCGCATACTACAACTGGATAGTTCTTACAACTATATGGCAAAGAACCCTGGTGGAGCGTTGCCATCTAGTATTGAGGACCCAGACTTTAGTGTGATAATCCCACAGATAGTGGACTTTCTTGCGAAGGGGGGAGGGTAGAAACTAGACACGGTGTAATCTATATGTAGTATAGCCCACAAAAAAAGAGGAGGAAACAAAAATGGCAGACCTGATTGTAGATTTTACTGAAGCGGTTGAGTTCGATAACACGCCCGCACCTGCGGGTATTTACCCTGCTGTGATTGACGCCAGTGAGACAGGCGAAATCAAGTACGGCAAAGAGAAAGGTACTCCGTACTTCAAGCTTAACTTTATAATCACACAAGAGGGTGACTTTGAAGGCAAGAAGTTATCCAATAACTACATGCTTGCGGGTAAAGGTACAGGCAATCTGAAAAGATTGCTATCCACATTTGGTCTGTACACTGACGACCAGGGTACCAAGATTAAGTTTAACCCTGCGTCACTGCACAACCTTGAGTGCAGGATTCGCGTAGCAGTACGCAACTTACCTGACAGTGGTGACCCTGTGAACGACATCAAAGCTGTAATGTTACCTGAGTAAAACTAATGCGGTGCGCCATCTTAACGGGTGGCGCACTAACATAATGTAAAGGAGAGTGCATGATGATTAGCCCAGAGAAAGCGCAAGCGTTAATAGATGCAGGAGTTGGGTGGGGAGTAGAGTTTACCACAATGAATGGGTATAAACTCCCACCCCTGTCGCAGTTATTGGCAGAGATTGAGGCGCGGGGGTATGAATTAGAGATGCGACAAACCGCTAACTACGCACGTTTAGAAATATGGATGGGATATAGGGCCCCAGATAAACAAGCATATGTGTTTTATGCCGATGCCCTTGATGACGTTGCAGCGGATGCCCTGCTGTGGATATTGAAGGAAGGAGTGAGTAACAATGAAGCTACCGACAATATATGATTGGGCTATAGTTATTATGATTGTAATACTGTTTACTGTGCTCGGTAATATGACAGCTGTGTTAGATGACTACAGCTACAGGATTAAACAAATGCAGCACGATGTAAAAGAAACACAGTATGATGTGGACAAAATACAAATGCAGATGCAGGATTTGCTGGGCACAAGCGACGAGGATGTGGTATTAGTATGATACTAATAGCGATAGACCCTGGTAAAACTACAGGTGTAGTGTGCGCTCATGCGCCATCATTAAAAACACTGTACACACTAGAGCTTATTACGCTAACAGATGTTGTAGATACTATAACAAAACTAAGTGGTAGTGAAGGATACCCAACAACGATAATAATTGAGGAGTTTAGGCTGCGAAAAAACAAAGCAGTGCAACAAGCGGGTTCCACAATACCATCTGCTGAAGTGATAGGCGCTATACGTGGATGGGCTGTAGGTAAAGACAATGTGGAAATAGTAATGCAATCTGCGTCAGCTATAGGTACTATAGTACCTGTCATGTTAAAAGCATTTGACTTGTGGAAACCAACAGTTGGTAAACCACACGCAAGGGATGCGGCAAGACACTTAATATACTACTGCTTTGGCATATACCCAAAAGAAACCTATGCTAAAGTAAAAGCACAAATGGAGGTGGAGTACGGTGGCTAAATTCATGGGTACGCTAGCACCTTGGGCACGCAATGAAGTAACGCGTGTGAACCAAAATGGTATGACAGTGGTGGCGCAATCATGGCAAGGTTCAGTGCAAGTAAGTATGAACATGGGTATTGATAACAAAGTACGTTGTACTATAACTGTTGGTAAAGGTTCTACACAACACCCAGATGATAGGGTTATATTCAGTGGCTTTTTAGAGGAGTTGATTGTATGATATGGCAAGAATATTGTGGTTATCAAGACACCTGCCAACGAAAGCGCAGGTCAACGACTTAGAGAGTATATACAAAGACAGTGTTGTAATCGTGCAGTACAACATTACTGTTTATGATGCAAAGCACATCATTAAACTTATGCAAAAAGAAAACTGTAGTGATGTACTTGTAGTACTACCACTGTTCATACTTGAAGACCTTGTAAACAAAGGTGTTTCGCCTATCATATCTGTTATGGACAAGCGTAAAGGCGGGCACTCAAAGTTTATTCGTCTGCGTAAAATAAAACTAGAGTGTGACACGCTAACAGGAGGTAGTCACGATGGCAATTAAAGAGTACAACTGCGGCACGTGTCCGTTGTGTGGTTGCGCACAAGTA
>JAQVYX010000098.1 GCA_029004715.1 Acidaminococcaceae bacterium
GCAGGTGCGCCAAAGGTTACTACTGGTATTTGCTCTTTAGGGATTCCCATAGCTACTAACCTTTCCGCAAACAAAGTTGCCGCAGCACCACCCAAACTATGCCCAGTAATTAGTAATGTAAAATTCGGATTATCTCTTAATTTTTTTACAATATCATCATGTATATTATCACCAGAAATATCTTCTTTCAAAGTAAGGGCCGTCATAACATATTCATCAAACCCTTTGTGGACTTTAGGAATGTTCGCACCAACGTCTTTTTTGGCCGCAAATTGTTTAAATTCCTTTAAATTAGTGCCCCCAAATTCCACTTGGGATGTTTTGAAATTTATTTCCCAATCTTTTTGTGAATGGCTACCCCTAAAAGCTAATATTCCGATTTTGGCATTGTCTTTCGCTTCCGTATTTGTAGCAATCATAAAAGTAGCCTCTATTTTCCCATTTTTAACTACATGAGGAGTTATTTTCCACCCATACTCGCCTAAATAAGTATACTCTGGAGCCTTGCCACCTTTAACATAAGTGCCGGCACAAGTATTAGCTGCCAAAGAAATCAATTTGGCTTCAGCGTATTTACTTTGAAATTCAAGTGCTGATAACTTTTTAGCTGCTACAATAGTTGGATTTACTAGAGAGCGCGTTACGGACGCCGCTAATGTTATGCTGCAAAAACTCATTAGAACTACTAAAACAGCAAGTATGCGTTCAATTTTTTTCATGGTTCCACCTCGTTTTAATTATACCTTAAATATCTCTAACTCTCAAACAAACATTAAAAGAACTTAACCTTGCGTAATACAAGGTTAAGTTCTTTTAATGTTACTATCCTATGTAATTATCCTGACCAAAATTAAATCAACTTATTTTACGCCCCGCAAACAACTTTATTACCACCTTGTGATTTAGCAACATAGAGATTTTGGTCAGCGACATTAATCCATGCTTCCATATCCATAAAACGAAATATCACGTCCGAAAAATCCTCTTGATTTTTCCCAACTACACTTTACAGCACGCTTTTATCCGTAATATCATTAAGCATTTCCACCACGCAGGAACCACTTGGGCATTGAACAGGACTGGCAGTAATCATATAAATATGATTACTTACTACTTCAAATTTCACAAAAGTCTCTTGTTTTAAAAAAGCCCTGAGAGAAATACAGTTATTACAAAATTTATCTTTTTGCCAAAATCCATAGCAAGAATCCTCATCTAAGGTAACATCTACGCTATCTTTCTTGTGATATATCACTTTATTATTTATAGGATCCACAATACGAACAACGTCATATATTTTTTCTAAAGTGCCAAAACAATCCATAAGAGCCTTAGGTATTTTCCCTATCATTTTGTCCACCCAATTCCATTTCATAATATATTATATAAAAATAATCTTAAAGTCAAACATATTCTTGCTCACAGTAACGTTTGCCTAAATGCTATAACACTAAGAAAATATGCTTTTCGCTTCCTAAAATGCCTTGTTCCCTAACACTTCAGTCCCCAAATTTGCCCATTGAGTATTTAATTTTTACCATTCGGCCCAAAACCTTTTTTTTAAGCAAAAATTACTATTAAAATAATAATAGGAACATTTTTAAGGTAATAATTAAAAAAGGAAGTGGTCATTATGACAAAAAATGCAGCAATGTCAACTAGTGTCACAATGCAAGAAACACCTAATCCTCATGAAACATTATGCAAGAAATATGGCTTAGTGCTTGCCATAGTCGCAATGGCAATTATAATGTTACTGCCTACTCCTTCAGGGCTTTCTGTTGCCGGCCAGCGCATTATTGGGGTCTTAGTCTTTGCCGTTATAACATGGATTACAGAGGCAGTTAGCTATCCCGTCAGTGCCACTATCATTGCTTCTTTGATGTTACTTTCATTGGGAACGGCTCCTGCTCTTGATAAAGCTACCGGTGTAATAGGCTTCGGCAAAGCAGTGTCTATGACTTTTTTGGGTCTTAGTTCCAGCGGTACAATTCTTGTAGGTGCTGCTCTTTTTTTGGCAGCAGCTATGATGCAGACCAATTTAGATAAGCGTATTGCTTTAGGCATCTTATCGAAAGTTGGCTCAAAAACCAACCGCATTGTCGCCGGCATGATTTTTGTGGGTTTTGTTTTAGCATTTTTTGTTCCTAGTACCACGGCCCGCGTAGGTTGTATAGTTCCCATTGTTTTGGGCATAATCTCTGCCTTTGGTATGAAAAAGAATAGCCGTTTTGCCGCGCTTTTAATGATTGCAACCATACATGCAGCCAGCATATGGAACATTGGGATAAAAACTGCTGCTGCCCAAAATATGGTAGCAATAGGTTTTATAGAAAAACAATTGCATGGTACTATTACCTGGATCCATTGGTTTATTGCCGCTGCTCCTTATGCTATTATTATGTCGGTATGCCTATACTTCATATGTATGAAAATGTTACCACCTGAAACCAAAGAAGTTGCTGGTGGTGATGAAGCTGTACAAAAAGCAATTAAAGAACTAGGCCCTATGAAAACTTCCGAGAAAAAATTGCTCTTTATTGCCAGTGCTTTATTATTTTTCTGGGTAACAGAAAAGGTATTACATCCGATTAACACAACCTCCTCCACCGTTATAGCCGTTACCATTATGTTCTTACCTGGTATCGGTATTATGACTTGGAAACAGGCCCAAGAAAAAATTTCTTGGGGAACGTTAGTACTTTTTGGCATAGGCATTAGCTTGGGCTCTGCCTTGCTTTCAACCAAAGCTGCTGCCTGGCTTGCCAATCAGATTGTTCTAGGATTTGGTCTAGCGTCCCTTTCAGTTTTAGCTGTATTTGCTATTCTCGCACTATTCTTAATTATAATTCATGTAGGTTTTGCTAGTGCTACTGCCGTTGCTTCTTCCATGATTCCTATTATGATAGCTGTTTTGAAAAGCCTAAACATTCAAGGTCTAAACATTATTGGTATTACTATGCTTTTGCAATTTGTAGTAAGCTTTGGTTTTATTCTTCCCGTCAATTCCCCTCAAGGCATACTTGCTTTTGCCACTGATACCTTTACCGCTAAAGATTGTATAAAAGTTGGACTACCCATTACCGTCATAGGCTACATACTTTTACTCATATTCGCTAACACGTACTGGAAATTCCTAGGAATATTTTAATTTTAGCTTTGCTTACACAATAAAAGGTTGCTATACAGAGAAAATACGCTTCTCTTTGTAGCAACCTTTTTATATGCCTTAAAGTTTATCTAAATCCTAAAAGTTTTTTGAGCTCTTGAATATGTGCGCGGCTGATGGGTATTTCTGTATCTTTTAAACCTTTCATATGCACCATATAAGAACCATGGAACCAAGGAATTACTTCCTCCACAAAATCCAAATTAATAATATACTGCCTATGTACACGTAAAAACGGTGCATCGCACAAAACTGCTGCCAATTCTTGTAAATTCATCTGTACCGTAAATTCACCTGCCGCCGTCCGTACAAAAACATCTTTATCCTTAACATACGCCATAATTATTTCCTGCTTAGACAATGGGCACAACCTACCGTCTTTAAAAACAGTCACTCTGCTTACTTTCTGGTCATTAGAGCTTTCTTTACGAACCCCTGGGAGCAAATCCCTTACCTTACATAAAACCTTTGTCAGCTTAACCTGAGTGACAGGTTTAGTAATATAGCCAACTGCCGGTGTGGCAAAAGCAGGCACAGCATATTCCTCATAAGCTGTAACAAAAACTATAAGTGGTTTAGCATCCATTGTACCTATACATTCTGCAAGTTCTAAACCAGTCATTCCTGGCATCTCAATATCTAAAAAAACCAATTCACATTTGTTTTTAGTTATATAGTCTAGAGCCATCTGACTTTGATCAAATTTTGCTAAAACATCAATATCAGCATGAAATTTGAGTAAGTATTCAATTTCACTGCAAATGGGAAGTTCATCATCAACAATTATTGTACGTATTTTCATGCCGCTGCTCGCCTTTCAAAGGGGATTTTAATAGTGAATATTGTTCCTCGTCCCTCTTCACTCATAACACTAATCTCGCTTCGCTCTTTATATAATCCTCTTATACGTTTAACTACATTAGCAATTCCTATGCCCTCAGACTGTAAAGAGAGTAATATTTTTCGTTTAGCTTCATTCATACCAATACCATTATCTTTAACAACAATTATCAGGTTATCGTCTTGTTTAGAAATATCTATATTTAAATAGCAATCACTGGTTTTTGGAAACAAGCCGTGCTTTACTGCATTTTCAACTATCGGCTGAATCGTAAACGCAGGAATAAGACACCACTTTAAATCATCATCAAGGGCGGCTTCTATGGTCAAGCGGCTGCCAAATCTAGCTTTAACAATATTAAGATATGCCTCTACACTAGTAAATTCCTCCCCCAGTGTTACCATGCCGTCATGTTTAGCAAAAGTAAAATGCAACATATCCGAAAGACTAGCTAGCAACTTACGTGCGGTCTCGGGCTCCGTACGGCAAAAGCACATAATAATAGACAAGGTGTTAAAAAGGAAATGTGGATTAATTTGGGCCTGCAAAGCTTTAAATTCAGCCTGTTCCCTTAAACTACGCTGCTGTTCCATATCAGCCAAGGCGATCTGAGTTGATAGCATCTTAGCAACACCTTCTGCTATCTGTATATCCACGGGCAAAAGACCGTTGTTCTTCGTTTTATAAATTCTTATAGTACCGACTCTAACATTTTTAACAGTTAAAGGAACTATGACACCACAAGTTAAAGGGCAATCAGGATGTCCACAATAGGGGCCATCCTGAAAAGTAATTGTTTGACCCGTTTCCAGCACTTTGAAAGTATTGGAAAAATTTATTGGATGACCGCACAAATGATGATCAGAACTAATCCCTGCGAAACCCAAAGTTTTTTCTGTATCGCTAATACATACTGCAGCTTCACCGGCTAATCTAGTAATTATTTCAGCTGTTTTTTTCGCAGACTCCGTTGTCAGTCCCTCTTTAAGAAATGGTAACGTTTCATTGGCTATAGCCAGTGAAATCTGTGCTGCCTTAGCACCGGCTAGTTCGGACTGATTGCGCATGTCCTTCATAATCAGAACAAAAAGCACCGTCCCAATAACAGTAACACTAGCAGTAGGCAGCGCAGCAACAGATTCAAAGTTCCACGCACTGGCAAATGGTTTGGCAAAAGCCAATGTAAGACCTTTTTGAATTATTTCTGCACTCAAAGCTATCATGGCCGCCATCTGCCACTTCAAATTAAGAAATCCAATACGGTAACGTACTAACCCAGCCAGCAAACCTGCTATAACTGTCGCCGCCGCGCAGCTTAAAGCAGTAAATCCCCCTAGCGAATAACGGTGTAAACCACCGATAATACCAACGCTGAGGCCTACATAAGGTCCACCTATAATGCCACCCATAAGAGTGCCCACAATGCGCGTACTGGCTAATGCCCCATCAATTCTAGTGCCATAATATGAAGAAATAATGGACAAAGAAGAAAAAATAACGGTAAATAAAGCCCACGCTGATAAAGAATAGGGGTGCATGGCATAGTGCATTATTTTTTTGCTGCGTCCCAGTAAATACGCAATCATAGCGGAGATACACATTTCACCCAGCAAAGCAAATAGCAGTTGCATATATCATCATCCTTTGTATTTTTACCCAATAAGCTTGATCTTCAATAGTCATATTTATCTATATTGCTATATTTTTCCTAAAATAAACTTATACCCGAAAAGTATTATACCATAAAAACAATCAACCCAGCATGGGTGACTAGTTAACAAGACACGTATTAAAAACTCCATTGTCACTCTACAAAATGTGCTCAAAACAAAGTAAAGCTCCTATAAAGTCAGTGTTTTATAGGCTCTATACTATATCTACTCCTAACTTATTTATATACTCACGACAAACAACAAAAAAGCACGCCACTAAGGCGTGCTTCTTGTTTTTTGTCGTTTGTGGTTTCTATCCCTCTTGCTTTCGAAAAAGCAAAATTCGTAAAAACATAATAGAAGTAAAGGGTGACCACTACTCTCACTTAC
>JAQVYX010000099.1 GCA_029004715.1 Acidaminococcaceae bacterium
AGCATTGCCTCCTACCCGCGTAGCGGGCAGATTTTTGTTTCGCACGCTTCGCGAGCTCAACTGTCTAAAGCACATATCAATAAAAGGGTGGTCTCATGAAAATGAGACCACCCTTTTTTACTTTGCGCTGTCAATAAACTCTATGCTAAATTAGAATTTACCCCTTGGTATTGTAAAAATAAAACTTACCCCTTGCCCAGGTTTACTTACAACTCTAATACTTCCGCCAAACATCTCTACTATAAATTTAACAATGGATAACCCTAGGCCTGTACCACCAGCTCTACGTGTACGTGCTTTTTCGATGCGGTAAAACCTTTCAAATATTTTTTTGTTTTCCTCTTCATTAATACCTTCACCTGTATTATGCACAGTAAAAACAGCAAATTTGTCATCATAATCATAGCTTAAAACAATATTTCCCTCTTCTGGTGTGTATTTTAAGGCATTTTCCGTAAGATTCACTAAAATTTGTTGCAGCCAATCCTTATTTGCACAGATAACTACCGGATCACCAAGATATTTTACTTCTAAATGCAACTTGCGTTTCTGCGCCTGCGGCAGTAATTTATCGTACACATTCTCCAACGTTCCTGCTACAGAAAAGTTCTCTATACCTATACTTTGCCTGTATTCAATCGAATCTAATTTAGCCATTTGTAATAAATCTTTAATCAATGCCTGCATCCTACCGCACTCTTCTAAAATAATATTTAAAAATTTAACTCGCAATGCATCATCCTTGCCCGTATCATCTTCCAACAACGTTTCCGAAAACCCACGTATTGTAGTAAGTGGCGTCGCCAATTCATGAGATGCATTAGAAACAAAATCAGCTTGTTTTTCGTAAATCGCCTGTAAAACCGTTATATCATGAAATACCATTAGAACACTAGTAGGCGAACTTTGAAAAACTTCTGTGAGTGGTGCCCCAAAAACTTGAAAAACTTTCTTGTTCCCAGCTATAGTTGTTGTAAAGTTAATTTCTAGTGACTTATCACCTAGCATGCATCTTTGCATAAAGTCGGTTAAACCCTGGCTTACTATTACTTCCGCGAGAGTTGATTTTAATAATAATACTTCCTTGCCAAAAAGCTTAGAAAAACGCTTGTTGCAATCAGCAATAACTCCGTCTAGCTTAACAATAGCGACCGCATTATCCATGTTATCTAAAATTAATTCCAGCTTCCGTTTTTCCTTCTCTATTTCTGCAATCTTATCTGTTAATCCCGCCGAAAGATTGTTGAAAGCATAGGCGATTACACCATATTCATCATCATTTTTATTAGCTAAGCGCAGTGTCAAATCACCTTGTCCAATCTTTTCTGCCATTGTACTTAATTCTTCTAGAGGAGATGTAAATTTAGCTATTAGCTTATTAACTAAAAAACCGGCTAAGAGCATAAGTATTAGAAAAAAGAAAATAATGCTGGTTCGCATTTTGCTGTATTCTTCTTCTACAGGAGCCATGGAAAGTTCTGTACGTAAAACACTCGCATTAGTTAACGGCAACTCTACAACAATACTTCTACCATTTACGTTATTGTTAATTATTGTAGTTGCAGCCTGTTCTCTTTGTATTGTATTAAGGTCATAACTTCTTATAGAAACCGGCCCTGTTTTTACAACCTTTAAATCAAGTTTTAATTCCGTACCAAGTTTTTGTACTATTTCTTCCTTCTCATATTCTGTAGCAGCTTTAGGCAGTTGCGCTATCAAGCAGCTTTGGGCATACCGAGCCTGCAAGACAGCATTTTCTTTAAACGTAGTATTAATATACTCATAAAACATACTTAGTATATAAGAACTAACTGCCAAAAGTACCAAGAGTAGAATACCTTGCAGCATTAAAATTATGCGTTTGCGTATCATTTAATTCTCCTTATAAAAAATATAGTACCACTCCCCGCTTAGCTAAAATTATATAACAATAATGTGCTATTTACTAGAAAAAAGAAGCAGCTGCTATTGTAAAAAAGCTGCTGCTTCCAAAATATTCATTGTCCTAAACCATTTTCAACTTTTTTTGCAGCGCCATTAATAACAGATTGATAAACAAAACTATAATAATCAAAAGAGCTCCTATACCATTAGCTATATCTATTCTATCCGGCACCAGCCCTATGCCCATAACATACCACAAATGCACCGCTAAAGTCTCACCGGCAGCAAACACATCAAAATCACCCATATGTCTAGATACCGTAGTCCCGGCTGTGAATATTAAAATGGCACTTTCACCAATAGCTCGGCCGCCAGCTAGCATAATACCAGTGATAATACCACCAAAGGCACTGGGTAAAACAACTTTGCGAATTGTTTGCCATTTAGTGGCTCCTAATGCTAAACTTGCTTCTCGGTAAGTCTGTGGTACTGCCCGCAAGGATTGTTCTGTTATCCTCACCAATAGTGGTAAATTCAATAGTGAAAGGGCCAATGACCCACCCAATATACTAAACCCCATTCCTAGGTAATCAACAAATACCACCATGCCAAATAGTCCAAGGACGATGGAAGGTACCGTTGCTAAACTTTCAGTAGACAACCTGATAAATCTAGTCAGCCAAGTATCTTTGGCATACTCCGAAAGATAAATAGCCGCGCCTAAAGCTACAATCCCAGATAAGCCCATGGAAAGGAATAAGATATAAAAAGTATTAAACAATTGAGGACCTACTCCACCTCCGGCTTCAATATCACTAGGCATTCCAAAAAGAAATTGCAAAGATAAAATTGGCAGGCCCTTGTAGAGCATATATCCTATAAAAACTATAAGCAAAGCGATAAGAAAGACCCCTACTGCCCATAAAACAATCTTTGCAATTTTATCCATAGTTTTTGGATTCATATTTTCACCGCCTTATAGGAACTTATCTTGCGGACAATAACAATCATGAAAATTGAAATTATCAGCAAAACTAAGGCCATTAAAAACAATGAGTTGCCCCATACTGAACCAAAAGGAGTATTCCCCATTTCCACTACAATTTCACTGGGTAACGTACTTGTAGGAGAAAATAATGATTTAGCCAGCTGGGGAGTATTGCCAATGACCATTTGGACAGCCATCGTCTCACCAATTGCTCTTGCCATACCCAAAACTATACCTGTTATAATGCCAGGCAAAGCTGTAGGCAAAACAATATGCCATATTGTCTGCCAATATGTAGCACCCAAAGCGATTGAACCTTCTTCTAAGACCTGAGGGACAGCCGTAAGTGCATCTGCCGCAATGCTAATAACAGTTGGTAAAATCATTATGGCAAGGATGAACGAGGCTGTGAATATACCAAAACCACTGGCAACGCCAAATATATTGCGAACCGCCGGAACTATTACCGTTAACCCAATAAATCCATACACGACTGAAGGGATGGCCATGTACAAATTAATGGCCGGTTGCAATATATTTCGCATCCAGCGTGGAGCTAGCTTTGCTAAAAAAATAGCTCCCAGTACGCCAAGCGGTCCACCTACTAAAATGGAGAACACCGTAACCGCTAAGCTGCCAATAATAAAAATTAAAGCACCAAATTTGTTTGCATCAGGATTCCAGTTAGAAGAAAAGAAAAATTCTATTGGACTAACATCTCTAAAAGTCTGCAACCCTTGTTGACTTATAAAGATAAGCAGAGCAACAATAATTAATCCTAAAACACTAGCCGCACTTATAAAAAGCCAATATACTAATTTATTGTTACGTATCCTACTTACGTTATATTTGTTCATAATTTCTTTCCTCTAACTGCAATTTTTTTATTCTAATTTCTTATTTATTACTTTTTAGGAAGTTTAGTAAGAGGAATGAATCCTTTACTTTCAACGTTTTTGTTTTGGAAAGCATCGCTGGTTACATAGTCAATAAATGCTTTAACAGCGCCTTTTGCTTCGCCTTTGGTAAACATTCTACCAGTTGTATAAACGGGATATTTTCCCTCACTAACAGCTTGGATAGAATAAGCAACACCGTTAAATTTAAGTACTTTTATGCTTTTATCAGCATAGGCAGCATCAACGTAACCGATAGCACCTGGAGTCGTGGCAATTGCGGACCTAACAGCACCATTGGAATCTTGAATTATTGCATCATTGGTAAACTCTTTGCCTTGAAGTACAACTGTGGCAATAGTAGCACGAGAGCCGGAAGACTTAGCACGGTGAATGATAGTAATTTTTTGATTTTTGCCGCCAACTTCCTGCCAATTAGTGATTTTACCGGTTAAGATATCAACATATTGCTTATCTGTCAAGCTATCCACATTCACATCTTTGTTAACAATGAATACAAACGGAATACCTACTAAATTATGTTGCACAAGTCCTTTACCTGCTAAATCACTAGCAAGTGCTACATCAGAGTTACCAATGTCAACTGATCCAGAAGCAACTTGTTTTTGACCGGTAAAAGATCCACCGCCCGAAAGATTAATAGTAACCTTATCATGCAATTTATAAAATTCTTCTTGCCCAACTTTTAAAAGAGGCAGTAATGCTGTAGAGCCAGACGCTGTTACCTTACCTTCCACCTTGGCTGCCGTACTTGTTGCTTTTTTGTCTTGTGTTCCTCCGCAACCTGCGAACATACTAGCACCCAAAACCAATGCCATTGCCATCAAACCTGTCTTTTTAAATAAATTTTTCATTTTTCATCCTCCATTTTTTTTAATCTATTACCAGTTATCAAATACACAACCCATTCGGCTAAATTAGTCGCATGGTCTCCAACACGCTCAATCCTTTGTATTATTTTATTAAGGACAGTACCCTGGGGAATATTAGCTGAGTCCTGTACCATATAAAACAAAATGTCACGCTTACATACATCACAAATATCATCCACTTTACTATCACTGTCAATGACATCCATGGCCATTTGCGCGTCCATGCTTACATAGGCCTTCAAAACATCTTGCACCATTTTTACGGCCAAAGTTGCGGCCTTGGGAATATCTACCAAGGGTTTTATCAAAGGTTCCTGACCAATACGATGGGCAAACTTAGCTATTTTTTTAGCATGATCACCGATACGTTCTAGGTCTGTAGTCATTTTTAAAGCGGTAGATAATATTCTAAGGTCTTTGGCAATAGGTTGTTGTAAAGCAATAAGTTCCAATGTTCTGTCTTCAATAGAAATTTGCAGGTCATCAATGGTAGCATCGCCAAAAATCACTTTGGCAGCCAAGGCCTCATCCTTATTTTCCAGTGCTTTTATAGCATCAAACATAGCCTCTGTTACCAAATGTCCCATCAATAGTAAATCCTTCTGAATATTGGCTAAATCTCGATCAAAGTTCGCTCTTACATCATCCATTTATCCAAACCTCCCCGTGATATAGTCTTCGGTGCGTTTATCCCTTGGATTTGTAAACATAATTTTAGTGTCTTGACTTTCAATCATTTCTCCTAATAGGAAAAAAGCCGTAATATCTGCTGTACGCGCTGCTTGCTGCATATTGTGGGTAACCATTACTATTGTGTAACGTTCTTTCAATTCACCTAAAAGCTCTTCAATTTTCATAGTAGAAATTGGATCTAAGGCCGAACAAGGTTCATCCATTAAAAGTATTTCCGGTTCCACTGCCAAAAGTCTAGCAATACATAATCTTTGTTGCTGTCCACCGGAAAGGCCCATAGCAGAAGCATGTAGCCTATCCTTGACCTCCTGCCAAAGCGCAGATCCTCGTAAACTTATTTCTACTAATTCATCTAATACCTTTTTATTGGTTTGCCCATGGATCCTTGGGCCATAAGCAATGTTATCGTAAATACTCATTTGAAAAGGGTTTGGCCTTTGAAATACCATCCCCACTTTTTTGCGTAAAGCGACAACATCTGTCTTGGGCTGATAAATATCATTCCCATCTACGAGTACATTTCCCGTAATCTTAACACTTTCTATTAAATCGTTCATACGATTTAGCGTCCTAAGGAAAGTTGACTTACCGCATCCGGAAGGACCTATAAAAGCCGTAACTT
>JAQVYX010000100.1 GCA_029004715.1 Acidaminococcaceae bacterium
AAACGGTGGAAAACTGCTATAAACGCAGACGATTCTTACGCTCTAGCAGCTTAATGCTAGCGCTCCTCCTCGCTACTCCTGCGGGTGGGGAATGAGCGACACTAGCGGGATACTCATAGGCCAATTCTCGGAGGCCTTTTGGGGAAACTCATCGAGATAGCAACTAAGCAGCCTTGTCATTAGGCGGCGAAGAAGCGAAATCTAAATAAATGACTACGCTCGTAGAAAGTTGTGTTTCATTGCTTTCGGACAGGGGTTCGACTCCCCTCATCTCCACCAATTAAAACCAGAATTTTAAAATTAACTTTAATAGAAAAAGCTATGATTCTTATGCCTTTGTGGCAATGGAGTCATAGCTTTTTTGCATATAGAAAATATGAAAGAATTATAATCTTAATCAAAAATTAACATTACCTTAATATTTCCTTTATGATTGTTTTATATAATACCTTAAGTGGACGTTTGAACAATTAAATCTTGGTTGCTGACGTGTAAAGGAAGGAGAGTAATGAATCATTCAATGTATTTTGCATCCTCAACACTTTTCTGGTCTTTGCCCATAAAAGAATGGTTTGCTTTGGCAGCTGAGTATCAGTTGGGCGGGATCGAAGTGTGGGCGCAACAGTTAGATAGCAATAATTTAGAACCGGCGGAATTAAAAGCTTTAGCCAAAAGGTACAACATGAGATTAAGTGTCCATAGTTATAGCTGGGACTATAATTTAATGGCTTTGGCAGAACCTGTGCGAAGTATTACGTTTAATCAGACAAAAAAAGCAATTGATTTGGCTGGGTATTTACGTGCGACAGGGGTAACGGTTCATCCTGGTGCGATGAGCTTTACGGGAAAAGAGAATTATCCGCTGGAATTAGCGCAAACAGCTGAGGCGTTGGCTGGTTATGCACAAGAACAGGGAACAGAGTTATCTTTAGAAATAATGGAGAAGCTACCACTTGAATTTTTAATTTCTTTAGATGCAATAAAAAAAATGGAGGTAAATGTTAAAGACGCTTGTAAATGGAAATACACACTTGATATAGCTCATTGTGACAGCGAAAAAGAAGTGCTATTAATGGCGGATTATCTGCAAGACCGATTACACGAGTTTCATCTTAGCAACAAAAAAGGAATGCAACGTCATTGTTCACCGGCATCCGAGGGAGATTTCTTTTTGCCGGGTATTGTTGAGTCGCTGCAAAAGTATAATATGGTTTTCATATTAGAAGGATTTGATATTTCCGGAAATGCTGATTTATTCAAAAAGAATATTGAATATTTGGATAACAAACAGAAGGGGAGGTTTATTTATGTTAAAAAAGAAAAAAATTATGACGATTTTAGCATGTTGCGCCATGTGCGCCATTCTATTCGCAGGCTGCGGCAATCATTCAGAACAGAACGGTAAAAATACATCTGCCAAAGCAGCGAAGGGTGAAATAAGTCTTTATACATCACAGCCAGAAGCAGATGCTCAAAAATTGATTGCCGCTTTTAATAAAAAGTATCCGGATGTTAAAGTTAAGATTTTCCGTTCAGGTACAGAAGAAGTTATAAGCAAAGTTATGGCCGAGAAAAAACTTGGCAAGGTACAAGCTGATGTGCTGTTGGTCTCAGATGCAGCCACTTTTGAACAACTGAAAAATAAAGACATCCTGGAAAAATATGCTTCTCCTGAACTGGAAGCAATACCGTCTTCTTTTGTAGATAAAGACCATACTTATGCAGGAACTAAAGTTATAGCAACAGGTATTATGTATAATGTCAATAAAATTAAAACTCCGCCTAAATCGTTTATGGATTTAACTAAGGCTGATTACAAAGATCAAACTTCTATGCCAAGTCCGCTGTATTCCGGCGCAGCGGCTTATAATCTTTCTTTGTTTACAAGGACAAATGGATTAGGCTGGGATTTCTATCAAGGGCTTAAGAATAACGGAGTTAAAGTTGGCAAAGGAAATGGTAGCGTTCTTAAGGATGTTACTGATGGTGCCCGTAATATTGGTATGATAGTTGATTACATGGCTTTTAGGGCAAAAGCCAAAGGTGCACCTGTAGATTTCGTTTATCCGGACGAGGGTGTTCCTTTTGTGACAGAACCTATCGGTATTGTCAAAGGGTCTGCTAATGAAAATCTTGCAAAACTGTTTGAAGATTTTATCTTATCAGTTGATGGGCAAAAGGAAACAGCAGCCATCGGCTATACTCCTGTTCGTAAGGGCGTGGCTGCTCCCAAAGGGTTTGCGTCTATAGAAAAGATGAAAATCATTACCGGATATTTGCCTGTATTAGTTAAAGCAAGGGAAGAAGATAAACAGAAATTTACTACGATGTTTAAATAAATAATGAAAAAATATTTTCAAATCTCTAAGGGAAAAATTATCTTTAGCTTAATGGCACTGGTTTTATTTGTTTTCCCGCTTATTAGATTGATTTTGCTCTCGCTGACAAAGGAAGATGGCAGTTTCTCTCTGGATCAGTATTATTATTTCTTGTCTGACAGCAGGGCATTGGAGTCTGTTATTAATACATTGCAGATTTCGATATCAGCTTCACTTATTTCTGCTTTATGTGGTATCATAACGGCCTTTCTGGTTGGTTATACTAATATTAAGTATAAAAACCTTATCGAAGCCCTGGTGCTCATGCCATTTGTTATTCCTGCCTATGTTATAACTCTGGCCTGGACCGGTTTAACCGGTCCAGGCAGTGTTCTAAGTCAATATTTGGCGGCACATATGATTCCCGGAATAGACCTATTTACTATACACGGCATTATTGGTATGTTAGGTATTTGCCATATGTCAGTAGTTCATGTAACCGTTGTACATATGCTGCGCAAAGTGCCGCAGGAAGTAGGATGGGCAGCGCGTGCTTCGGGCTGCTCGCAATGGAAAACTTTGCTAAAAGTGGATTTGCCGATGGTTATGCCCGCAATTGCCGGGGGAACGGTATTAGCTTTCTTAGCGGACGTTGATAATTTTGCCATACCGGCTTTTTTAGGTATATCTTCTAACATACCAGTACTTAGCACTTATATTTATGAAAAAATCATCGGCTTTGGGCCGAATTCTTTTACATACGGAGCAGTGCTTTCGGTTGTTTTATCACTGGTCGCGTTAAGCGGTGCCCTGCTGTCGACGTTGCTGGTTCATGAACGAAGTTATCAGGAAAGCGCTAAAGAAAATTTTAATATCAGAATATGGTTTTCTCCTCCTGTCAGACGAGTAATTGAGATAGGGACAGTGAGTTTGTTAACAATATTTAGCATAGTGCCTCTTGTTTATATGGCAATAACAGCATTGCTTAGGGGATTTACTTTTTCGTTAGATGCAGAATGCTTGACATTAGACAATTACATTTTTGTTTTTACTAATGATGGAGTGCGGGAGGCGGTAATCAATAGCCTCTTTATGGCAGGAACGGCGTCTGTTATCTGTTTGATATTGGGAACACTTATTGCCTACATGTCTGTTCGCAAGCAATCTAAGGTAGCCTCTTTCCTTAATCAATGCGCCTCGGTTATGTATTCCGTTCCGGGAATTGTGCTTGCTTTGGCATTAATATTTTACTGGTCACAGCCTATACCGGGGCTTAACACAGGTTTATACGGTACATTTACGATTATCATTTTGGGCTATATTACTCGTTATATGATTATTCAAATAAGAAATAGTTCAGCAGCTTTTTTGGCTGTGGCAGAAGCAGCAGAGCAAGCAGCCCTTGCTTCAGGAAGCAATAGCATAACATTATGGGTGAAAATCATTATGCCACAGATTGCAATACCGGCCCTAGCAGGAACATTCTTTATTTTTCTGTCAGCGCTTACAGAATTAACAATGTCATCTATCATGGCTTCGGCTTCAACCAAGACAATCGGCTTGCAGATCTTTAACCTTCAACAAGCAGGCGACTATAGCCTGGCGGCAGCACTATCGGCGGTAATAGTGTTATTTATGGGCATTATTTATGGATTGCAAAAATTAATACGTTTGTTACTGGCTAGGAGGAAAACATATGAGTCTGATAATTGACAAGGTATCAATGCAATATGGTAAAACAAAGGTTTTTTCGGATGTTTCTATTAATATCAACAAAGGTGAGTTTCTTTCGATACTTGGCCCCTCCGGTTGTGGCAAGACATCACTTTTGAAGATATTGGCGGGTTTTGTGAAACCAACGGGCGGACAAATCATGATGGATGATGTTTTATATTCTGATAAATACAAAACATTACCGCCGGAAAAAAGAGATATGGGCATGGTATTTCAATCTTTTGCTTTGTGGCCGCATATGACGGTCCGCCAGCATGTAGAATTTCCGTTGCAATGCCGTCATAAATATATGTCCGAAGCAGAAAAAGAAAATCTTGTCCAGAGTGCCCTTGATATTACTGGTCTTACAGACTTGCAAAACCGTTATCCTAACGAATTATCAGGAGGCCAAAGGCAGAGAGTTTCTCTGGCTAGAGCCATCGCTGCCAAGCCTGCCCTTCTATTGATGGACGAGCCATTATCTGCCTTAGATGCCAATCTGCGGGTATCAATGCGCAAAGAAATCAGACGAATTCATCGTTTGACCGGCAGTACCGTAATTTTTGTCACACATGATCAGGGCGAAGCTCTTTCTATGTCAGATAGGGTTATGCTTTTTAATAAAGGGCATATTGAGCAAATAGATACCCCAAAAGAAATTTATATCAATCCTCGTACTCCTTTTACGGCTTCATTCATTGGGCACTGCAACTTTATAGAAGGTCAGTGGCAGAATAATTCTTTCGAGGCTTATGATGGCAATCTGTCGTATATAGGTGAAGTTGCACCGGCATTTCGTGATTCGAATATTTGTCCGCTGCGACCAGAGCAATTGAGATTAAATGACAAAGGTGTCGGCATACCGGTTACAGTACAGGACAAACAATATATGGGCAGAGAAATTCATTACGTAATAACTAACAAGAAAAATATTTATAATATATATACGCCTATGGAAGAAGAATTTGCTGTTGGAGAGGAGCTGTATGCAACTTGTCGTTAACACCTTTATTTGATTTGCACACTCACACTATTGCCAGTGGTCATGCGTATAGCACCCTGCTGGAAAATATTACAGCAGCGAAAGAACACGGACTTATAGCTATTGGAACGTCCGATCATAGCCCCGGAATGCCGTTTGGTACGAATGAAATATTCTTCGAAAATTATCGTGTTTTCCCTGAAGAAATTAATGGAATTCGTCTTTTAAAAGGAATAGAAGTTAATATAATTGACTTTGATGGAGGTGTGGATGGTGGGCAAGTAATGCCGGAAATGGATTACGTCATTGCAAGTATTCATTCTCATTGCATTAAATCTGGCACGATAGAAGAGAATACCAGAGCTGTTATTGGGGCAATGAAGAATCCGTGGGTAAAAATTATTGGGCACTTGGATGATGGGCGCTATCCTTTGAATTATGATAAGATCGTGGCGGCGGCATTAGAGTATAAAGTTGCTCTCGAGATAAATGATAGTTCTTTGCGCCCTTCTTCTGCAAGGTTAAACGGACCTCAGCGGGTGGCTGTTTTGGCAGAGAAGGCGGTACAGAGTAAAGTGCCGGTGGTTATGGGCAGTGACGCTCATATGTGGTGCCATGTAGGACGTTTAGATGCGGCACAAAAAGTTTTACAAAATGTTAATTATCCGGAAAGTTTAGTCCTGAATTATTCTTTAAACGGCCTTGAATGGCTTCTTCGCAAGCAAAAATACTAGCGTCAAGGCAATACGGAAAAGCTATGCTTGCTTACGAAAGATAGTTTGTTGTAAATATCTACAATATTTTTGTTGGATTATCTTCAAATAGACACAATTTAACAGTCGGGTTGTGTTGCTGGTTTTGCTGTTAAATAATAGGAGCAAGTCATTCTAAAGTTTGAAGCTTTAGGATGGCTTGCTTTTTCTATTAAAAAT
>JAQVYX010000101.1 GCA_029004715.1 Acidaminococcaceae bacterium
GGAACCCCTAATTTCAGCAGGAGCCTCTAGAGCCTTTACGCCTTCTTGCATCAATTTCAAAGCAGCTGCGGCAATTTCTTCTGCATTATAGTCTTTCTTCAAAGTATCAACGATACTCATATAATCGGTGAAATTAGCTTGATCCAAAACGCTTTGCATCTTGGAAACAATCTGCTCTCTTTGACGTTCTAAAACATTAGCATCAGTAGGCAATTGACTACGCACGATTTTGGTTTTCACAGTGCGTTCGATTAATTTTAATTGACGGAACTCTCTTGGTGTGATAAAAGTCATAGCAATACCGCTATTGCCGGCACGACCAGTTCTTCCAATACGATGTACATAGCTTTCAGGATCTTGTGGAATATCAAAATTTACCACATGCGTAATATTATCGATATCCAACCCACGAGCAGCCACATCGGTAGCAATTAAAATATCTGCATTGCCTGATCGGAATTTTTTCATTACGCGGTCACGTTGATTTTGGCTCAAATCGCCATGTAATCCTTCTGCTAAATAGCCACGTGTTCCTAAAGATATTACTAATTCATCTACGCCTTTTTTTGTACGGCAGAAAATAATCATTTTGCAATTAGTTGCTACATCAAGAATTCGGCTTAAACCATCAACTTTATCTTTAGTTTCATAATAAAATTGGTCGATTAAAGGAGCAGTAACAATCTCTTTATGAATAGCTACTAACTTAGGAGCCTTCATATATTTTTTCGTCAAACTTAAAATGGGGCGTGGCATAGTAGCTGAAAACAACATAGTTTGGCGCTCAGCAGGAAGATTTTTCATAATCTCTTCCATGTCATCCACAAAACCCATGTCTAACATTTCATCAGCTTCATCTACTACTAAAAATTTAATATGGTCTAATTTTATTGTCCCTCTGCGCAAATGATCAAGCAATCTGCCCGGAGTACCAATAACGATGTTTACACCAGAGCGTAAAGCTCTGATTTGACGATCGATAGGTTGACCACCATAAACCGGCAAAGCTTTAATATGATTAGTACGGCCAATTTTGCCAACTTCTTCAGACACCTGAATTGCGAGTTCACGCGTTGGGGTCATAATTAAAGCTTGAATGTGTTTGTGGTCTGTAATATTTTGGATAATGGGAATACCAAAAGCCGCCGTCTTACCTGTACCTGTTTGTGCTTGTCCAATGACATCTTCCCCGGCCAAGCAAAGTGGAATAGTCTCTCTTTGAATGGGAGAAGGTTCTTCAAATCCCATATCGGTTAATGCTGTTACGATTTTTTTGTCTAAAAGTAAATCGCCGAAAAGCTCTTTTGTACTGTTTGTCATAGTACCTCCTATTTTAATTCATTTAATTTGTCCATTACCAACGAAAAAGCGGCCATAACGCTACGCAATTTATTATCACTACGGGAGCCTGTAAAAATATTTTTCTCCCATACGGTTCCTTTTTCATTAGTTACAGATATATATACTAAGCCTAAGGGTTTTAAATCGCTACCTCCTCCAGGTCCGGCTATGCCGGTTATACCCACGCCAATGTTAGTGCCAAAAAGACTGCGAACACCTTCAGCCATTTGGCAGGCTACTTGTTGACTTACGGCTCCATATGCGTCTAAAGTTTCTTGCTCTACATTAATTACTTTATTCTTTGCCATATTACTATATGATACCACAGATCCCAGTAAATAGTTAGAGCTGCCCGGAATATCTGTTAACATACTGCTGGCAAGACCACCTGTGCATGATTCGGCAAAGGAAATTGTATAATTGCCTTTGATTAATTCTTTGCTCAGGGCAGTAGCTAATGTTTCATTATCAATACCAAAAATAAATTTATTTAAACGCTCACGCACTTGTTTTTCCATTTCTAAAATCAAAGTTTCAGCTTTGCTTATAGTTGTGCTTTTAGCGGTTATTCTTATAACTATTTCACATTTGCGCGCATATATAGCTATAGTAGGATTTGTCTGCTCCATTATAATATCATCTAATTGGCAAGCAACCGTAGATTCGCCTATGCCGCGCAAATGTAAAACCTTAGAATGAATAATCCCTTGTTGTTTACAATGTTTTTCCAAATATGGCATCATCTGCGAAGCAGTAACATTTTTCATTTCATTTGGTGGTCCTGGCAGTAAAATAATAAGCTTACCGGCAATAGTTTCAACTACCATGCCAGGTGCAGTTCCCATATCATTTTTTAGAATATGTGCCCCTTTAGGAACCATAGCTTGTTTAACATTATTTTCAGGCATGGGAATCTCTTTTTTTGCAAAAAAAGCCTTGATCTTAGTAAGGCTTGGTTGGTCTATTTCTAAAGGAAGGTGCAAATATTTAGCTACCGTAGCTGCCGTAATATCTCCTCGGGTTGGTCCTAGGCCTCCTGTTGTAATTACAATATCGGCACGTTTTACGGCAATATCTAGAACTTCTAAAAGGCGTTCTTCATTATCGCCAACTGTGGTTTGATAAAGAACATTAAATCCTTTTTCATTTAACTCTTTGGAGATATATTGAAAATTAGTATTTAAAATATCGCCTAACAATAGTTCAGTACCTGTATTTACAACTTCTACAATCACCTAGAATTCCTCCTTTATAACCGGTTCACCTACAACTTCATATGTAAAGCCTTGTAAAATTTTAACTTTTATAAAATCACCAATATGAAAATCGCCGGCATTTTCGACAAAAACCTTTCCATCAATATCGGGCGCTTCCCATGATGACCGACCTATTGCTAGTCCAGGGTTTTCTGTGTCAAAATCTTCTATTACAACTTCAAAAATTTCGCCTTCACGATTTTGCTGTATTTCTTCGGATATTTCAGCTTGCAAAGCCATTAACTCATGATAACGTTCACTTTTTATTGCTTCAGGAATTTGGTTTTCCATTGTTGCTGCCAATGTTCCCTCTTCTTGTGAATAAGTGAAGACGCCAGCACAATTAAATTTTTCTTTGGCTACAAAAGCTTTCAACTCGTTAAACTGCTCTCGTGTTTCGCCGGGAAATCCTACGATAAAAGTTGTTCTCAAACAGATAGCAGGAATTTTATTGCGTAAATTCGCTAAAAGTTGTTCTACCTTTGCCCGAGTATCATAGCGATTCATAGAAGAAAGTAAAGAATCACTAGCATGTTGCAAGGGTATATCAATATATTTACATACTTTTTCGCATTCCGCTATAGCATCTGTAAGTTCTTCGGTAAAATATTGTGGATAGCAGTAAAGTACGCGTATCCATTTTAAATGCTTTATTTTATTTAAATCTCGTAGTAACTCAGGTAAACGCAAATTGCCGTATTTTTCTTCACCATAACGGGTAGTATCTTGGGCTACTAAAATAAGCTCCCTTACGCCTTGTGCTACTAAACTTTGTGCCTCTTGCAATATTTCTTCATAAGGTCTACTTCTATAAGGTCCGCGTATTTTGGGTATTGCACAATACGAGCAACAGTTATCGCAACCTTCAGCAATTTTTAAATAGGCAAAATGCTTTGGAGTAGTTAAAACACGGGTAGTTTTTTGTGTATATTCTTTAGGCGGAGTGACTAAAATAAAGCGTTCGCCCTTGATTACTCTCATAATAATATCGGCAATAGAATCATAACACTCAGTTCCTATAATAGCATCTACTTCAGGTAAATCAGTAAATAGCTCATCTGCATAACGCTGCCCTAAACAACCTGTTACTAGTAAGTATTTACACAAACCCGACTTTTTATATTCAGCCATTTGCAAGATTGTATTAATAGATTCTTCTTTAGCACTGGCTATAAAACCACAAGTATTAATAATTATTATATCAGCTTCTGCCGGATTATTAGTAATACTCCATGCATTTATTTTAATTAATCCTAACATAACTTCGGAGTCCACTAAATTTTTAGGACAACCAAGACTAATAACACCAATTTTCAACAAGGTACACCCTTTCTTCTACACTTTTTTCTTAGGATGGCGACCTTTATAAACATCAAATTTTGTCCTTTGTTTTACATTAGGTCGGCCAATATCAGAACGCAAAAGGCATTTATCACTCATGCCAATTAAATCTGTGCGTCCAACTTCTTCCAAGGCCTCTTTAACCAAAGCCCGGTTTTTGGGGTTTTTATATTGCATTAAAGCTCGCTGCATTGCTTTGGTGTGAGGATTTTGGGTAATATAAACTTTTTTGTTACTTGCAGGATCAATACCGGAATAATACATAGCCGTTGATGCACTGCCTGGTGTAGGAATAAAATCCTGCACTTGCTCGGGATGTCTATCTGTGTCCCTTAAAAATTCTGCTAATTCTACGGCTTCTTTTAGGGAACAACCTGGATGACTGGAAATAAAGTATGGTACTACAAATTGCTTAAGACCTATTTCCTTGTTTTTGGCATTAAATACTTTCATGAACTTCAAATAAGTGTCTTTGCTAGGTTTTCCCATGCATTTTAAAACTTTGGGAGAAATATGTTCCGGTGCTATTTTAAGTTGTCCGCTTATATGGTAGCGACAAAGTTCATCTAAAAATATTTGGTTTTTATCAGCCAATAAGTAATCGTAGCGAATACCGGAGCGAATAAAGACTTTTTTTACTCCCGGTAAAGCACGTAGTTTCCTTAATAAATTGATATAGTCTGTATGATCAGCATCTAAATTAGGGCATATAGTGGGAAATAGGCACTGCCTATCTTTACAAACTCCTTCAGTAAGTTGTTTTGCACAAGAAGGATGCCTGAAATTAGCCGTAGGACCTCCAACATCGTGTATGTAGCCCTTGAAACTAGGCAAAGCTATAATTGCTTGGGCTTCTTTGATAATTGATTCATGGCTGCGAGCTTGAATAATGCGTCCTTGATGAGAATGAATAGCACAGAAGGCACAACTACCAAAACAACCACGTTGACTTATAATACTGAACTGTACTTCTTCTATAGCTGGTACTCCGCCCAAAGGAAGATAAGAAGGGTGTACTTCGCGGCAGTAAGGTAAATCATAAATAGCATCCATTTCTTTTGTTGTCAATGGATATTGTGCAGGATTTTGCACAACAAAATTATTAGCATTTTTTTGTATAACGATTTTGCCGTTAAAAGGGTCTTGTTCTTGGCTTTGTTGGTGAAACGCTTGAGCAAAAAGTTCTTTATCAGACTGAATATCACTATATGAAGGCAATAATACAGCATCATTGTCTAAATTATCTATATTGGCAGTCAAATATGTCGTACCTCTAATATAATGCATATCTTCTAGACTTGCTCCGCCTGCAAGATACGACGCAATTTCTACAATTTGCCGTTCGCCCATACCATATATCAAAAGATCAGCCTTGCTATCAACTAATATGGAAGGCATTAATTTGTTTTCCCAATAATCATAATGGGCAAAACGTCGTAAACTAGCTTCTATACCGCCAATAATAACTGGGATATCCGGCCAGATTTTTTTTATTAGCTTACTATAAACGGCGGTAGCGTGATCAGGACGTTTGCCCATAACACCACCTGGAGTATAGTTATCAATTGTACGTGGTTTTCTTGCAGCCGTATAATGGCAAAGCATCGAATCCAAGTTTCCTCCTGAAATAAGGACACCAAGACGAGGCTTTCCTAATGCGGTAAAACTATTAATATTACGCCAATCCGGTTGTGGTAAAATAGCTACTTTATAACCGTTGGCTTCTAAAACGCGGCAAATAACAGCTGTATTAAAAGATGGATGATCTACATAGGCATCCCCACTTATAAACAAGAAGTCTATTTGCTCCCAACCATATTTTTTTATATCTTCTTTCGAAATTGGCAAAAAATCGCTCATGCGCACTCCCTTATAGTATTACTTTTTAAATATTTTTTCGACTGTGCCCCACTCTTTTTCGCCATAGGGAACAACATTACCATTAACTTTGATTTCAACATTACGAATACTTCCCAAAGTTACTTTCACTTCTTTATTTGC
>JAQVYX010000102.1 GCA_029004715.1 Acidaminococcaceae bacterium
TCCTAAATCACCCGTACCCATAGGAGGGTAACGATTAAAAATAAATTCTTGTGTTTTATACTGAACTTGCAACAAAACATCTTTGGGTAAATTCCAATTAGATTCATTGGCATTTACTACTATATCAGCATTAGGAACCATTTCCACCTTATATTCTTCAACTTTCTCTAATCCCTGTCGCACTTTTATCTCCAGCATATTTTATTTGCCTCCTTGACGAATTCTAATGGCATTAGCATGAGCCTTAAGCCCTTCAGCCTCTGCCATTTCAATTATATCACCAGCTGCTTTGTCTAAAGCTTTTTTAGTGTAAGCAATTATACTTGTTTTTTTCATAAATGTTTCTACGTTCAACACAGAATAAAACCTAGCCGTACCCCCTGTTGGTAAAATATGGTTAGGACCAGCGTAGTAATCCCCTAAAGGCTCAGGAGAATAAGCTCCGAGAAAAATCGCTCCCGCATTCCTAATATATGGCAATAAAGCAAAGGGTTCTTTTGTGTTGATTTCCAAATGCTCAGGCGCCGATAAATTAGCCATCTCTATGACTACTTCCATATCTTTCGCTACAATAATTTTACCTTGTTTAGCTAAAGCCTGAGCAGCTATTTCCTTTCTTGGCAACCTAGAAAGTTGCACTTCCACTTCCTTGGCAGTTGCCTTAGCAATTTCCATATTATCAGTTACTAAAATGGCCGACGCCAATGGATCATGCTCAGCTTGGCTTAACAAATCTGCCGCTAGATATTCCGGATTGGCAGTAGCATCGGCAATAATAAGTATCTCACTTGGTCCCGCCAGCATGTCAATATCGCAATGTCCATAAACTGCTTTTTTAGCTAGGGTAACAAAGATATTTCCAGGTCCAGTAATTTTACACACCTTTGGCACTGATTCTGTGCCAAAAGCTAAGGCTGCTATAGCCTGCGCTCCGCCCATTTTATAAATTTCGCTGATGCCAATAAGTTCCGCAGTTGCTAAAACATAAGGATTAACCTTACCATCTTTGCCTGGTGGAACAGCCATAACTATTTTAGGCACACCGGCCACCATGGCGGGCACAGCATTCATAATAACAGATGAAGGATAGGCAGCAGTTCCACCGGGCACGTATATACCCACAGAATCCAACGCCGTTACCTTTTGCCCCAGCATAGCACCGTAAGCACGATTGGTAAGCCAGGACTTTGGCATTTGCTCTTCATGGAAATGTTTTACATTGGTAATCGCTCGGCTAATAGCCTCCATTACCTGAGATTTTACAAGGCCTTTTGCCTCCAAAAATTCGCTTCTTGTAACTTTCAAGCTGGCTTTTGTAAGCCCTGCCTTATCGATAAGATTAGTATAATATAATAATTTTTCGTCACCACTTATACGTACGTCAGTAACTATTTTTTCTACAACTTGGGCAGCCGTAAGCGGTGCACCAAACATTGAGGTAACTCCTGCCTGTACCCCCGGTGATAACGTACACTCATCAAAAGCTTTCTTCTGCATTAATTCTGTAATTTCCTGTGCGGATAATGTTCTAGCATCCTTTACTTCCATTTTTGTTCTCCTCTTCTAACACCCTTTTTAGATCTTGCACTAATTTATTTAAGCGTTCAAATTTCAATTTAAAACTTACTTTATTGGCAATAAGACGTGCACTGGCATGATAAACCACGTCAATTTCTGCCAACTTATTTTCTCTTAAAGTTGTTCCCGTTTCTACTATATCAACAATTAATTCACTTAACCCTACAATTGGTGCTAATTCAATAGACCCGTTTAGTTTAATAATTTCTGTCTGGATACCAAGTCTATCAAAGTATTTTCGTGCACTGTTTTGGTATTTTGTAGCTACGCGTAAGTGCGCATAGTCAGTTAGATTCGGGCGACGTTTCTCTTCGGGTACAGCTAGCATAAGTCTGCATTTTCCATATTTTAAATCCAAGAGTTCATAGACATCTTTATTTTCTTCCAAAAGGACGTCTTTTCCTATAATACCAATATCTGCAGCTCCATACTCAACATAAGTAGGTAAATCAACGGTCTTGGTAATAATAAACCTAACCTTATTATCTTCGTTGCTAATAACTAATTTGCGTGAATCTTCCACGACATTTTCCGCTTTGTACCCTATCTTAGCTAAAAGCTCTACTGACTTAGTAAAAAGCTTGCCTTTGGGCAAAGCTATAGTTAAATAATCCATCTGCACACTTCCCTTTATCAAATAAATTTATTTTATATAAACCAAAGAATTACACCGATTTAGTCTTTGTAGTTCCATTGCTTGTTTTTCTGTAGTTTCTGTCATAGACATCTTAACCGTTTTTCCTTGTGTCCTTAATTCCGTAGCACGTTTTATGGCGCCTTCCAACTTAGTTTGCTTCCAGGCCACGAACACATCCCACTCAGAACTAATACTTAACTTATGCTGTCGTTCAAGCACCAGCATAATACGGTTAATGCCCATAGCAAAACCAGTGGCCGGACAATCCTGTCCAAATGATTGCATCATTTTATCGTAACGTCCACCGCCACAAATATTAAACCCCATATTTTCCGTATAAACCTCAAATACCATACCTGTATAATAATCAAGGTTTCTGTTAAGACTTAAATCCAAAGAAATAAATTTGGCCACACCATATTCCTTGGTTAATTTATAAATTGCTGCTAAATTATGTAATGCTGCACGGCTCTTGGCGTTTTTTACTGTTTTTAATAAACTTGCAATCAACTCTTCACCGCCATGCAGAAATAGCAATCTATTAAAAATATCCTGCAATTCCGGTGCTAAGTTGAGTTGCTTTATTACCTGTTCTAAACCAACTGCATTATGTTCTAAAACAGCCTTTTTAATAGTTTCCGCCTCGTTTTCATTTAATTGTGCTTCTTCCATTAAACCTGCCAAAAAATCTATATGTCCCAAACTCAAAGTGAAATCGACTAATCCTGCCGCTTGCAGTGAGGCGATCGCCAATGCTAAAACTTCAGCATCAGCAGTAGGTTCTGCAGCTCCCATAAGTTCAACTCCTGCTTGACAAAACTCGCATTGACGTCCTGCCTGTGTTTCCTCGTAACGAAAAATATTCGCTATATAAAATAAACGTTTCAAACTTTTTTCAGCATTAAGTCTTGTAGCCACTAAGCGTGCCAAAGGCGTCGTCATATCACTACGTAAAACCAAAGTGCGATTATTACGGTCTAAAAACTTCATGCTTTCCTCTGATACTCCGCCATTACCAATAGAGAAAGTGTCTAAGTATTCAAAAGTCGGAGTTGCTACTTCGTCATACCCCCAAGACAAAAAGTTTGCCGCTATCTTATCTTCCATTCTCCGTTTAGCTCTTGCCTCTCCCGGTAAGATATCCTTTGTTCCATAAGGTATTTGTAATACTTTGCTCTTAGTCATTTTCTCGTAACTCCTTTATTTATTACTTGCATTACCCTAACATAACCACCTGCACCGTAGTGCAAACAACGATTAACGCGTGAAACCGTTGTGCTGCTGGCTCCTGTGGCCTTAGCAATATTATTATAATTTTCACCTTTATTAAGCATTTTCGCCACTTCCAAACGTTGACTCATTGCCTTTACTTCGCTAAGAGTACAAATATCTTCAAAAAAAGCATCACACTCTTCTTGATTTTTTAGACTTAAAATAGCCGTAAAAAGTTGCTCTAAATCCACATTGCTTAAACGTTCTTTTAAAGACATATAATTCCCTCCCATTAGGTACTGCTCTGCTTATAACAGTTATTGTCTGCTGTACATAAATTCGCATTGCACTTTACCGCTCTACTACTTTACCATAGTGCAGTGGTAAAGTGCAATGCTTTTATTGATTTTTTTTAAAAACTTGTTGACAAATGTTAAGTTTATGGTGTAATATTCTCAGTAACAACTTTATAAAGTTCATCTAGAGTAGTCGAGGGAATGGCCCAATGACGCTACGGCAACCATCACATTCGTGAACGGTGCCAAGTCCACCAGGTATAAACCTGAAAGATGAAGAAGACTTAACCCGCTATTTAGTCCTCTTCATTCGAAGAGGACTTTTTTATATAAGAAAGAAGGTTTATAATGATCGAGTTACAAAATGTTGAAAAAACTTATCATAGCAAACATGGTAATGTACAAGCCTTAAAAAAGACTAATTTAAAAATTTCCGCTGGAGAAATTTTCGGCGTAATTGGGTTATCAGGTGCAGGTAAAAGCACCCTCATTCGTTGCATTAATATGTTAGAACTCCCTACCGGTGGTAAAGTTATTGTTGACGGCAAAGAACTAACAGCCATGAAAAACTCCCAGCTTCGCAAAGCACGCCAAAACATTGGTATGATTTTCCAACACTTCAATCTTTTAGCCTGTCGTACCGTATATGACAACATTGCCTTTCCTTTAGAAATTCAGGGCATGGATAAAAATATGATAAAACAAAGGGTTGAACCGCTATTGGATTTAGTTGGTCTAAAAGACAGAAAAAATCACTACCCTGCCCAATTATCAGGCGGGCAAAAACAAAGGGTTGGTATTGCTAGAGCATTAGCAAGTAATCCTAAAATACTCTTATGTGACGAAGCTACATCCGCTTTAGATCCCCAAACTACAAAATCCATCCTAGAACTTTTAAAGGACATAAATAAACGCTTAAATTTAACTATAGTCTTGATTACACACCAAATGCAGGTAGTAAAAGAAATTTGTGATCGCGTAGCAGTTATTGAAGATGGTGTTATTATTGAAGAAGGAACTATGTTTGACCTTTTTACCAATCCCCAAACACCAACTACCAAAGAATTTATTAGTAGTATCAATAATGTAGAACTACCTGAAATAATAAAAAATGCACCAATGAGCAAAGAATATTTAGAAGGTAGTAGACCTTTAGTGCGGCTTTCCTTTATTGGCGATTCAGCGGGTGCTCCTTTGATTTCTACGTTAATAAAAAAATACGATGTAGATGTCAATATAATTTACGGCAACATAGATAGTATTAAAGAAATTCCTTACGGAACTCTACTCATAGAAATTAACGGCGATCGTGAACATATCAAAACTGCCATTAATTATTTACATGAAAGAAAACTTAAAATCGAGGTGATTGGCTATGTCTCCTGAAATACTTAATTTATTATTGAAATCCTTTTGGGAAACCTGCTATATGGTTGCCGCTTCAGCTATATTGGCTACTTTAGTAGGTATGCCCCTAGGCATTATCTTGACCGTAACCAGCAAAGGACATATTTGGGAAAACAAATCCATTAATGCCATTTTAGGAGCTATTGTTAATGCTACCCGCTCCACTCCTTTTATCATATTGATGGTAGCTATTATTCCTTTAACACGTATTATTGTAGGTTCTTCCATTGGTACTACGGCTGCTATAGTTCCTTTAACAATTTCGGCAGCACCTTTTATTGCAAGAATAATTGAGTCTTCTTTACTGGAGATAGATCCGGGGGTAATAGAGGCGTCCCAATCCATGGGCGCCAGCCCGATGCAAATTATACTTAAAGTGCTTTTGCCTGAAGCCATGCATTCTATTGTTCTTGGTGTTACTTTAGCTATTATAAGTCTTATAGGTTACTCTGCTATGGCCGGGGCTTTAGGCGGTGGAGGTCTTGGCGATTTGGCAATTCGCTATGGCTATCAAAGATTTCGCATGGATATTATGATTGCTACTGTCGTTATCTTGATTGCTCAAGTCCAAATTGTGCAGTCATTAGGTAATTATATTTCCAGTAAATTAAATAAAAACAAAATGTAAAAATAAAAAATTTGTGAGGTAATGTATATGAAAAAAGTAACTATATTGTTAACATTATTGCTAAGCCTACTAGTACTAGCAGGTTGTGGCGGTAACGAGAAAAAAACATCCGGAACTACTAACAACGCTATCCCTAACGTTTTGAAAATTGGCGTTACTGCT
>JAQVYX010000103.1 GCA_029004715.1 Acidaminococcaceae bacterium
ATGGGTGTGCTTGCTTCTTTCATAGCTATGAATGGTATGCACGATCCTGCTATGGGCGTATTTGGTGTTGCACTTGCAGCTGTGGGCATGCTTTCCACAACAGGTTTGACAGTAGCTGTTGATGCTGATGGTCCTATTGCTGATAACGCTGGTGGTATTGCAGAAATGGCCGGACTTCCTGAAGAAGTTCGAGATATTACGGATAAACTTGATGCTGTTGGTAATACTACAGCTGCCATTGGTAAAGGGTTTGCTATTGGTTCAGCGGCTTTGACTGCGTTAGCTTTATTTTCTGCTTACGCTCATGTTGTAAAATTGGATAGCATTGATTTGCTAAATCCGGTGACATTAGTAGGCTTGTTTATTGGTGCTACCCTTCCGTTTGTGTTTGGTGCTATGACTATGGAATCAGTAGGCAAGGCAGCAACATTGATGGTTGAAGAAGTACGTCGTCAATTCCGTGAAATTCCTGGTTTATTGGAAGGCACTGGAAAAGCTGATTATCGTAAATGCGTAGATATTTCTACAGCTGCGGCTTTGCATGAAATGATGTTGCCAGGCATTTTGGCTATAGTAGCTCCTTTGTTAATGGGTGCTTTATTTGGTACAGAAGCTTTGGGCGGTTTGTTGGCTGGGGCTCTTGCAGCTGGCGTATTGATGGCCATCATGATGGCTAATGCCGGTGGAGCTTGGGATAATGCTAAGAAATATATTGAAACAGGTGCACATGGTGGTAAAGGCAGTGCTTGTCATAAAGCTGCTGTTACCGGTGATACCGTTGGTGATCCTTTTAAAGATACAAGCGGTCCAGCTATGAATATTCTAATTAAATTAATGACAATTGTTTCTTTGGTATTTGCTCCAGTTATTGCTGCTCAAGGTGGCATTTTGTTGAACTTGTTCAAATAATTGAGGCTGAAAAAACCAGACCCTTGGGGTCTGGTTTTTTATTGTCACAATCAATATATAGATTTATCTTACTAAAAAATGCTATAATATATACGTTATAATACGATGGAGGAATTATTAATGGTTATGTCTGGTGCTGAACCTTTTTTCTTCCCAGGGAATGCTAAGGGAATATTGCTCATTCATGGCTATACTGGCACACCGGCTGAAATGCTGGAATTAGGGGAAAAACTCAATAAAGACGGGTATACAACTATGGGGGTATTACTCCCGGGGCATGGAACCAAGCCGGAAGATATTCTGAGAACTACTTGGGAGCAGTGGTATGAGACTGTAGTAACCGCATATTATACTTTAAGTAAAAGTTGTACAGAAATATCAATTGTGGGGATTTCCATGGGGGCTTTGCTTACATTGTTAGCAGCTGAGCGGTTACCGGTAAAAAGTATTGTTATAATGTCCACGCCCATTTATCTTTTTGATTGGCGAGTACATTTTATGTGGATATTAAAGTATTTTATGACTGTAGTAAAAAAAAGAAAACGTGCTATTGATGCGGAAGAACGTTTTAATGTTGCGTACGATTGTATGCCGGTAGCAGGAGTGGAAGAAACCTGGAAACTTATTAAATATTGCCGTAGCCAAGCAATTCCAGCGGTGCAAGTTCCGTGCCTTATTATGCAGTCGAAAATAGACCACACGGTACGGCCTTCTAGCGCAGAGTTTATTTATAAACATATTGGTTCAAGAAAAAAAAGGTTGTTTTGGTTGGAAAATTCTAAACATGTTGTAACTCTTTACGAGGAACGCGACAAGGTTTATGAAACGATAAAAAATTTTTTAAAGGAGTAAATAGTATGGTGCCTAAAGAAGAATACACATGGTGTTTCGCCTGTGGCAAAGACAATCCTATTGGGTTAAAGTTGGAATTTAAAGTAGATGAAAATGGCTGTTATACAACTTTTATTCCCAAAAGAGAACATCAAAGTTATGATGGCCGTATGCACGGTGGCTTAATAAGCACCTTGTTAGATGAAACTATGGGTAATTATATTCATTTGTATGAAAAGAAAATTGCGTATACAGCAAAAATGGAAGTGCGTTTTCGCCAGCCGGTGTTTATTGGTGAAAAAATTCAGGTAATAGCACAGGTTAAAAAGCGTAAGGGTCGTTTAATTGAAATGACAGGGAAAATTATGAATAGGGATGGTAGTATCGCTGCTGAGGCTGATGCTAAGATGATATATGAGGGTGAATAATGAATTTAAATGATGTAAAAACAAAAATAATGGACTTTATGCAGGGACAAACGTATGCTCCGCTTGATGCAGAAACACTAATACTGCAAATACCAATTCCAGGCGAAATGCTCAAGGAATTTTGGCAAAGTATCAAAGAATTAGAAAACAACGGCAATATAGTGAAGACTCATTTTAATACTTACGGTTTGCCGGAAAAAATGGGGTTGGTTGTCGGTCGCTTCCAATTAACGTCAAAAGGGTTTGGTTTCGTTATACCGGATAATAAAGGCGAAAAACCTGATGTTTTTGTCCCCCCAAATGCATTAAATGGAGCTATGAACAACGATAGAATCATGGCCAGGGTTTCAGTGGGGAGAGGCGGGCTAAAGCCTGAGGGCGAAGTTATAAGGATAATTACTCATGCTAACGCGCGCATAGTTGGTACCTTTGTTCCTAGCGGTGAGTTTGGCTTTGTAGTGCCTGATGACAAAAGAATTGGACAAGATATTTATGTCGCCGCTAAGAATTTTAACGGCGTTAAAGCTAATCAGAAAGTTGTCGCCGAAATTATTACTTGGCCGGAAGGTCGACGCAATGCTGAGGGTAGGGTTGTAGAAATTTTAGGCACTGTTGGCGATGTGGGTTTAGAAATAATTTCTATTATTAAGCAAAATGATTTGCCGTTAGAATTTCCTGAAAAAGTTTTAGCTGCAGCGAGCAAAATACCAAAGGAAATTAAACAAACAGATATTAAAGGGCGCAGAGATAAGCGTAATTATTCGCTTGTGACCGTGGACGGTGAAGATGCTAAGGATTTAGATGACGCCGTTTATGTGGAAAAACAGGGGAATGATTTCTTGCTCGGCGTATATATTGCTGATGTAAGCAGTTATGTGCAGGAAGATTCTATCATTGATAAAGAAGCCCATGAACGTGGTACCAGTGTTTATTTGGTGGACCGCGTATTACCTATGCTACCGGAAAAATTGTCTAACGGTATTTGCAGTTTAAATGCCGGTGAAGATCGTTTGGCTATGTCTTGCGAGATGATAGTTGATGGCACGACAGGTATGATTAAGAGTTATGAAATATTCCCAGCGGTAATTAAGGTATTGCATCGTTTGAGTTATACTATTGTGCGTGAAATAGTAGCTAATGATAATGTAGAGTTGAAAGATAAATATGCGGATATAGTTCCTATGCTTAAAAACATGGAAACACTCTGTAAAATATTGCGTGCTAAGCGTACTAAACGTGGCGCTATTGATTTTGATCTGCCGGAACAAAAGGTAATATTAGACGCACAAAAGAAACCGATAGAAATAGTACAGCGGGTTAGAAGTATTGCAGAGTCTATTGTAGAAGAATTCATGTTGGCGGCTAATGAAACTGTGGCTGAACATATGAACAAACAAAAATGGCCGTTTGTTTATCGTGTGCATGACGTGCCTAATGAGAGTAAGATGGTAGATTTAGCTAAATTACTTCATAACTTTGCTATTAATTTGCCTCTAAGTACTGATGAAGATATCAAGCCATTGGTCGTACAGCAAGCTTTAGCACAGATGGAGGGCCGTCCTGAGAAAAAATTAGTTGAGACTGTAGCTTTGCGTAGTTTGAAGCAGGCAGTATACCAAACTGATAATATAGGGCATTTTGGTTTAGCAGCTAAGTATTATACCCATTTTACTTCGCCAATACGTCGTTATCCCGATCTTATCGTACATCGGCTGTTAAGAGCATGGATGCTAAATCCTAAACTTCAAGACAAACAGCGTGAGATATTAGAACCTAAGCTGGACGAAATCTGTCAAAATTCTTCTGTACGTGAACGTGCAGCTGCAGAAGCAGAACGTGCTACCGTCGATTTAAAGAAAGCCGAATACATGGTTGGTTTGATTGGTGAAGAATTTGACGGAACAATTTCCGGCGTTACTGCTTTTGGTATGTTTATAGAGCTAGAAAATGGGGTAGAGGGATTAATACATATTTCCAGCCTTACTGACGACTACTATGAATTCGTAGAAGAGCAGTATCACCTAATTGGTGAGCATTTGAAAAAAATATATCGTTTAGGTGATAAAGTCAGAGTAGAAGTTTTACAAGTTAGTATTGCCGATAGAGCGGTCGATTTTATCTTGGCGGGTGCCAATGCTTCAACTAGAGATCATCTGAAAGCTCAAATCGATTATAGGCGCGAAAGCGGAGAGAAAAAGCGTAGTGGCGGGGCCTATTTTAGCAAAGGGAAAAAACAAGGTAAAGATGCAGGAAAAACTGCGCATAAAAAAGATGGGAAAAAAGGTAAAAGTAAAAAAAGGCGGTAATATACTTGAAACAGCAAGCTATAAAAATTGTTGCAGAAAATAGAAAAGCGCGCCATGACTATACAATCTTTGAAACTTATGAGACAGGAATTGAGCTTAGAGGCACAGAGGTAAAAGCCCTGCGTGCCGGTAAAGCTAATCTTAAAGACGCCTATGCGGCCATAACTAAAACCGCAGAAGTATATTTATATAATTTGCATATTAGTCCCTATGATTACGGCAATCAGTTTAATCATGAACCTTTACGTGATAGGCGGCTACTTATGCATGCCAGCGAGATTAGAAAGCTTATTGGTAAGGTTAAAGAAAAAGGTTATACTCTAGTTCCTTTGAAAATGTATTTTACACATGGGTTGGTAAAGGTTGAACTTGCCTTGGCAACAGGGAAAAAGTTGTATGATAAAAGGCGTGATATGGCTACTAAAGATGCTAGACGTGAAGTTGAAAGAGCATTACGAGAAAGGAATAAATAGAGACAATGAGGCGAAGAAGACCAAATTTCATAAAACGCAATATGATTGCTATTATAGCTCTTATTGTCGTAGTTCTTATAGGTATTGCAGGGTATAGTATTATGTCTAAGAATCAGCATACACATAAAGCAACGGAGCCGGAAAAGAGCATTACAACCCAGGAGGGCGTAAAGGCACCATCTAATAAGTTACAGGACAAGGAAGAAGTTAAGCCCAAAGAAAGCAAGCAAGAAAAAGTAAAGACAGAAGAAAAAGGCATAGAAAAAGCCGGTACTGTCCCAACGCAGGACAACGAATACTCAATAGTCATCGATAAGGGTAATTTCACCCTCTATCTTATGGATAAAGGCAAAGAAATTAAAAGTTTTCCGGTGGCTCTAGGATTAAATCCAGGGCAGAAACAAAAAGCAGGAGACATGAAGACGCCAACGGGAGATTTTACCGTGGATGAAATAGATGATGCCTCTTACTGGAAACATGACTTTGGTGATGGTAAGGGTGAAATTGCAGGGGCCTATGGTCCATACTTTATTTCATTAGAAACAGGTTGGGATGGCATAGGTATTCATGGCACACATGATCCGGCCTCCATTGGACATAGAGTTTCTGAAGGCTGTATTCGCCTAAATAATAGTGATTTACGTATTTTGCAAAAATATGTTATACCTGGGACTAAGGTTAGAATCCAAGAATGATTGATAAATTTTCCTATTTATGTTAGAATTCTTACAGTAGCTTAGCTACTTACTCTACAAACGGGGATGTACTGGTTTCGACGGGGGTAGGTGTGGCACAATAAGCGGGCCGGGATTCCATCAACCCCGAAAAACGGTGGAAAACTGCTATAAACGCAGACGATTCTTACGCTCTAGCAGCTTAATGCTAGCGCTCCTCCTCGCTACTCCTGCGGGTGGGGAATGAGCGACACTAGCGGGATACTCATAGGCCAATTC
>JAQVYX010000104.1 GCA_029004715.1 Acidaminococcaceae bacterium
AGCTGGGACCATTTAGTATTCAACCCAGTGAATTTGCTAAGGCCATTATGATTATAGCTTTAGCGGCATATGTAGATAAAAGGGTTAATACCTTAGATACTTTATATGGTTGGTTTCCGGTTTTTGGTTATGTATTTGTTCCCTTTATCTTGGTAATGAAACAGCCTGATTTGGGCACTTCTTTGGTTTTTTTAGCCATTTTATTGGGTATTATGATTATCTGTGGGTTTAAAAAAAAGTATTTTTTGGTAATGGGTTGTGCCGGTCTTGCTTCCGCTCCGCTTTTATGGGGGGTTCTGCATGAATATCAGCGTAATCGTATTCGTGTTTTTTTAGACCCTGGGTTGGAACCTTATGGCAGTGGTTACCATGTTATTCAATCTATGATTGCAATTGGCTCAGGACTGTTTGCTGGCAAGGGTTTGTTTTGTGGGACTCAAAGCCAATTAAATTTCTTGCCGGAAAATCATACAGACTTTATTTTTGCTGTGGCTGGTGAGGAATTTGGCTTTATTGGCGTAAGTATAATTTTATTATTGTATTTATTAATTATTTACCGTGGATTAAGTATTGCTATGAATGCAACAGATAATTTTGGGTGTTTATTGGCTACAGGTATTGTTTCTATGTTCACTTTCCATGTTTTGGTTAATGTAGGAATGACTTCCGGTATTATGCCGGTAACAGGGGTGCCTTTACCCTTTATGAGTTATGGAGTTAGTTCTTTAACTACCAATATGCTAATGATTACCTTATTATTAAATATCGATCTGCATCCACAAAGATTAAGATTTCATTAAGGAGTTTATATGAGAAAAAAAATATCACTGGATATATTAAGTACGGTAGAAAAACCTGCTCGTTATACAGGTATGGAATTTGGAAGTATTATTAAAACTCAAGAGGAAACAGAAGTTGCTATTGCCTTGGCTTTTCCCGATATTTACGAAGTAGGGATGAGCTATTTGGGGTTTAAAATACTGTACCACATATTAAATTTACAAGCTGGTGTAGCTGCTGAACGTACTTATGCTCCTTGGGTTGATATGGAAGCAAAAATGCGTGAACATGCATTACCACTAACGTCATTAGAAACCATGAAACCACTGCAGGAATTTGATTTTGTGGGCTTCACATTACAATACGAGCTTTCTTATTCTAATATTTTGAATATGCTTGATTTAGGTGGGATCACCATGCTAGCAGCGGAACGAGGCGAAGAAGACCCCTTCATTATTGCCGGAGGGCCTTGTGTTTTCAATCCGGAACCCTTAGCAGATTTTATTGACTTTTTTATCGTGGGCGAAGGGGAAGAAGTAATGGTAGAGGTTATGAATCTCTATAAAGAGTGGAAAAAAGCAGGCAAACCAGACGGTCGTAGTGAGTTTCTACGGCAGGTAGTAAAGATTTCAGGTATTTATGTACCAAGTTTTTATGAAGTGGAATATCTATCTGCTGCTAATAAAGACGTGCCGATGGGGTGTATTAAAGAGGTAAAACCACTTAATGAAATAGCACCTGCTATTGTGCAAAAAAGAATTGTTAAAGATTTAAATACAATAGACTTTCCGACAAAGCCTATTGTGCCTTATGGAGAAATAGTGCATGATCGGATCATGTTAGAAATATTTAGAGGTTGCTCACGTGGTTGCCGTTTCTGCCATGCAGGCATGGTTTACAGGCCGGTGCGAGAACGTAAACCAGAAGTATTAAAAGAATTGGCTCGCCGGTCTATAGATAATACTGGTTACAATGAAATATCTTTAGTCTCTCTAAGTACGGCGGATTATTCCTGCCTAGAACCATTGATTCATGATTTAATAGGGGAATTTAAAGATGATAAGGTAAGCGTTTCTCTACCTTCACTTCGTATAGATAGTTTTTCTGTTGGTCTTGCTAAAGAAGTGCAAGCAGTGCGCAAAAGTGGCTTAACTTTTGCTCCTGAAGCAGGAAGTCAGCGTATGCGTGATGTTATAAATAAAGGAGTAACAGAAGAGGATTTAATGAGTGCAGTCGGGGCGGCCTTTGCTAATGGGTGGTCGCATGTTAAATTGTACTTTATGATTGGACTGCCGGGAGAAACAGATGAAGATATTTTGGCTATTGCCAATCTGGCTAAAGCGGTACAGGGAAAATATAAAGAGGTAACAGGTAAGGGCGGTGCAAAGGTTACAGTTAGCGTGTCTTCCTTTGTTCCTAAGCCATATACACCTTTTCAATGGGTGGGGCAAAATAGTCTTGCGGAAATTAATCGCAAACAAATGCTTTTAAAAGATGCCTTGAAAATAAAAAATGTTACTTATCAATATCACGATTCTGTAACCAGTGTCATTGAAGGTGTTTTTGCACGTGGAGATCGTAGGCTGGGGAAGGCTTTATATTTGGCATGGCAGCGTGGTGCAAAATTTGATGGATGGAGCGAGCATTTTTCCTATGAAAATTGGCTGAAAGCAATTAGTGATGCTGGGCTAGATAAAGATTTTTATGCTACGCGCGAAAGAGCCCAAGGCGAAGTATTCCCCTGGGAACATATTCAACCCGGAATATCTAGAGCATTTTTGTGGAATGAATATCAAAAATCTAAGAGTGGTGAATTGACAGGAGATTGCCGTAATGGAGATTGCGTGGGCTGCGGTGCTTGCCCCACTTTGGAGGCAAAAATAATAGATTGGAAGAGTAATGCCTTATGAAATTACGTATGCAAATAACAAAAGAAAATGGTATACGCTTTGTTTCACATTTAGAATATATGCGAACAATTGAGCGAGCTATGCGCAGAGCAAAATTACCGATTGCTTATTCAAAGGGGTTTAATCCTCATATGAAATTTTCCTTAGCATCTGCATTAGGAGTAGGAATTACTAGTCAGGCAGAGCTTTTGGAAATAGAATTAGTTAAAGATATTGAGTTAAAAGCTGTCTTGCAAAATTTGGCGGAAGCATTACCCCTTGGCATTCATGTTAAAGCGGCTGATGTGGTGGATAGTAAAACACCAAAGCTTATGGCTAGTGTTGCCGGTGCTGATTATTATGTGCAAGTTCCCTGTACCAAAGACTGTTTAGAGCAACTGCATAGTTTTAATACAGCTGCTTCTGTGTTATTTCAAAAACCAATTCCTAAAGGCAGAGGAAAAACAAAGGAAATTGAAGTGAAAAAATTTATAACACAGGTTACCGGAAATTTTATTAATAATAATTTAGAGTTAAAATTTTCGTGTAAAATAACGCCTACAGGTAGTATGAAAGCAACGGAATTGCTAAAAATACTGCGTGACCAATTTGCCGTACCAATAGTTGTGGAACAAGCAGATATTGAGCGTACAGATTTGTACGCTGTAAATGCAAAAGGAGCAAAGAAAGCTCTCATAGGGAAGTCAAATTTTATTTAAATAAAAGTATAAACCATTACTAAAATTTTTTAAGCTGAAACCAAACACAATACTTAAAACTGTGTTTGGTTTTTTATCAAAGGAGGGTATCATGACCACTATTATTGTAAGTGTAAAACCGGAAGAAACACGCATGGGTATTGTAGTTAATAATAGGCTATGTGAATATGTTGTGGAAAGAGATAGCGAGCAACATTTGGTAAGTAGTGTTTTTAAAGGTAAAATTAATAATGTAGTGCCTGGTATCCAAGCGGCTTTTATTGATATAGGCAAGGAGCAGAATGCTTTTTTATACATGGAAAAAGGTGAAAAATTAACGGAAGGGCAAGCAGTTTTAGTGCAAGTTATGAAAGATGCACGTGGAACTAAAGGACCGGCAGTAACTAGAGAGATAACCTTGCCGGGACGTTATTTAGTATTGCAGCCTTTTCGCGATACTATAGCTATTTCCAAAAAAATAACAGGGAAAAGTGAGCGTAGGCGACTTAGCTCTTTTGTTGAGGCTCACAAGCCTGCAGGTATGGGGTTTGTTATTCGTACAGCGGCTGAAGGTATTAGTGAGGAAAAGCTGCTGGCAGATATTAAAGTATTACTTGGTGATTGGCAGGTTATTTCTGCTCGTGGAAAACGGGTAAAGGCGCCTTCGCTACTTTATAGGGAATTGGATTTATCGGTACGTATTGTTAGAGATTATGTAACAGAGGACATAAATAAAATTATTATTGATGATCAAACAGTTTGTCAAAGGGTAGAAGAGTTGTTGGTAAATATGGATAATCTAAACATAGATACAGTTTTTTATGGGGAAAAAACAGATGTTTTCACTAAATTCAAACTTAACAAACAAATAGAAGCTATCTCAGACCGCCAAATTTGGCTTGAGTGTGGCGGGTATCTTGTCATTGACTATACGGAAGCAATGACGGTAGTAGACGTTAATAGCGGAAAATATAGCGGGCAAGAAAACTTAGAAGCAACCATAATGGAAATTAATCGCCAGGCGGCGTTAGAAATAGCTAGACAATTGCGACTACGGGATATTGGTGGTATTGTAGTAGTAGATTTTATTGATATGCACACCGTAAAGCATCAAGAAGAGATTTTGCATATTTTGCGCCAAGCCCTTGCCGACGACAAAATGGATCCTAAAGTGCAAGATATTACTAAGTTGAATTTGGTAGAAATTACAAGGCGCAAGGCTAGACAGAATTTGTCAACAGTGCTCTATAGTGATTGCCCGGTTTGCCAAGGCAGTGGAAGAGTCCAATCACCGGAGACCATTGGTGTGGAAATACGCAGGCGTTTACGTAGTTTTATGCAGGAAGGCAATCCCAGCAAAAATTTATTGTTGTCTGTGCACCCTCTTGTAGCCAAATGGCTACTTTCTAATAGTATAAAAGCTATGGAAAAAGAGTTCTTTTGTAGCATTAAAGTGAAAAGTGATGCTTCTTTACATGTAGAGGCATTTGCTATTTTGGCCGATGATCAATAGGTAATGAGCTATTAAAGGGAGGTGCTCACTGTGAAGTTTGACATCCCAGTTTATGTACAAAAGGTACTTGGAGTACTGACGAATTCAGGTTTTGAGGCTTATGTTGTAGGTGGTGCAGTTCGTGATTTGCTTTTAGAAAAAATACCTGAAGATTATGACGTGGTAACTAATGCTAGACCGGATGAAATAAAATTACTGGCTGAGCGCAATGGCATAGGTGTTGTGGCAGGCTTAGGGCAAAATTTTGGCGTCGTAATGCTTACTCTTGGCAGGAATTCAGTGGAAGTGGCAGCTTTTCGTAATGAAACCTACGGTGAAGATGCGCATCGTCCCGCCGAGGTATGGTATTGTGATAAACTAGAAGATGATTTGGGACGCCGGGATTTTACTATTAATGCTATGGCTTTAGATAGTAAGGGAAAAATTATTGACTGTTTTGATGGTTTAGGAGATTTGCAAAGAAAAATCTTAAAAACGGTGGGAAATCCTGAAAAACGTTTTGAAGAAGATGCTTTGCGGATGTTCCGTGCTTGTCGTTTTTTAGGACAGTTAGGATTTGCTTATGATCTAAAGATGAAAATAGCTATAAAACGTAATTTAGCAAAAGTATCAGGGCTCTCTTTGGAAAGAGTAAGAACAGAGTTAAATAAAATGATTTGTGGCCCCTATGCCGAAAAAGGTATGGGACTTATGATCTCTAGTGGTTTGGCAGGTGAAAATTGTCGCTACCGGGCAGATAAAACGGAAAAATTAGTCCCAATTTTGCCGGAACTGGTGGCTTTAGTAGGTGTTAAACAAAATCCTGCATATCATCAGTATGATGTTTGGCATCATACTTTGACGGCGTTAACTAATAGCGATCATAGTTTGGAAGTTGGTTGGGCGATTATTTTCCATGATGTTGCTAAGGGATGTGAAGGCATTCGCGGAATGAATGCTCAAGGTGAACCTACTGATTATGGTCATGATATTTTAGGAGCAC
>JAQVYX010000105.1 GCA_029004715.1 Acidaminococcaceae bacterium
AAAACAAAAGGCTTTTTGATTGTTATCTGGGGTAATTCTTAAAACCAGTTGATTGCCATACCAACAAATGAAGCCTGCAATAACTATGCTTAAAATCAAAATAATCCTATAAAAAGACCGGAAACCGGAGTATACCGGTACCCGGTCTTTTACCTTCAAGAAGTCGAACAATTTTATTTCTCCTTAAAGAATTTTTCTGCACCAGGGGCTAAAGTAATGGACATACCATCTTTGGCAGTAGCTATGCTTGCAACTCCTGCAACTGCATGTGCTGCTTTCAAACGATCTAAGTGAGTGAAGATAGCTTTTGTTACGTTATAGGCAGTTTTGTCATCCATTTTATCAGTTACGACTAACATACAACGCACTGCTACAGCTTCACAAGCAGCAGTTTGAGAAGAATAAGTTGTTTTAGGAATATTTACTTTTGTATAGAACGGATATTTTTTAATTAACGCATCAGCTTTTGCCGCATCTACAGGAAGTAAAACTACTGTATGTTGAGAAGCAATATCTTGGATTGCAGCAGTTGGGAAACCAGCTGTAACAAAAGCAACATCAACATTACCATCTTTCAAAGCACTAGAAGCTTCGCCAAAAGATAGATATTGTACATCAATATCCTTGTAGGTAATACCATAAGCAGCTAATATCTGACGAGCATTAGCTTCTGTGCCACTTCCAGCAGCACCAACTGCTACGCGTTTGCCCTTAACATCAGCTAAAGATTTAATACCAGTTTTACCTAATGTCACAATTTGTACGGTCTCAGGATACAAAGTAGCTAAACCTTTTAAACTAGCAACTTTTTTATCTTTAAACATTTCAACACCATTTAAAGCATAGTAAGCTATATCATTTTGCACAAATGCAATGTCAACTTTACCTTGTTTTAATAAATTAATATTAGCAACAGAAGCACCAGTACTTTGTGCACTAGCATTTACACCTTTAATATTTTTATTCAAAATATCAGCAACTGCTCCACCTAGTGGAAAATACGTTCCAGATGTTCCTCCGGTAGCTATATTGATAAATTTAGTAGCCGCAGGCTTAGCAGCTTCTTTTTGGCTGCCACCACAACCGGCAAATAATGTCCCCAAAACCATAAAAGCCGTCAAAAACGCCAAAATCTTTTTCATAAATTTCCCTCCAATTTGTTTTTTTTGATAAAAAATTATCCTACCAATAGCTATTTTTATCGCCCCCCTGTCGCTTTGCCAATATCACTTGTTCTGTTTACATCATGCACCTACTGTATTCGCCAAAATATCTAATAATCCTTTTTTTTATGATAATTGTGTTAAATATTTTTTATTCACAAGTACTAGCAAGATAATTATGTTATATTCGTTATATTGCTTTGCAATTTTACTATACATTGTGCTAATATTGTAGTTAAACAAATTTAAGGAGTGAATTTACATGAAACAAGACAATTCCTATAAGGTAAAACTAACTAAAACCCTTTATACTAATACCTATCGCTGTCAATTGCTCACCACTAATGAAGAAATTATAGGACACTTGCGCGTGCTTCCCGGCATTCCCCTAGACCGTTCTCAAGTACCTGAAAATGCACCAACTGTACCATTTTTTCTTCTAGTAATTGTAGATGATGCTGATATTAATAAGGATAATCTTATTGATTTTGAAGAACGCGCTTCATATGCACTTCTAAAAAGATTTAGCACCGAAGGTAGTTCTCCTCAACACTGTCAATTCTACTATCCTTCACCAGCCTTTGTTTTTGAACAAAAAGATGCAGTAGCTAAACCTTTTAATTAATACTATAAAATTAACAAAAAACACTCTCAAAAAATGATATGCTCCCTTCCAGGTAGACAGTTGAAATAATAAAACTGTTTACTTAGGAGGGAGCATTTTGTTTAAAAGAAACTATTCATCGAGTGTTTTTTGTTGATTTTAACAGATACATATCGCCTGCAGTATAAATTTCTTGTACATAATTTTTTCTAGAATCATCCCACCGCCGATATTCCAATCCGCGTACGATGATATAATTATTTTCAGGACCTGCAAAAGCTGTATCAACATCATTTGTTTTTGCTTTAATTTCTTTTCCTGGAATATGGGTATAGTACATAAATCCAGGTCTTAAAAATTTATCAACATAAACAGTGGCTTGCAAGTCACAATTTTCAGTATAATATTGTGCAACTTGTTTAACACTCAAACGGTTGGATATTGGCGGTAATATAAAACTAAAAACTACTAACATAGTTATAACTCCTGTTATTGCGTGGCAAGAAACAGCTAATTTTATATCCTTGTATTTTAGTAAAGCCATGCCAATAGCTATAGCCAATAGTAGCGTAATGCCCGCTAGAACCATACCAACGTTAGCAAGTTGAGGGAAAAAGCTTCCTCCATAGAACCATCCACCTGCCATAAGCAAAAACATAGTTATAGAAGAAAATGCCATAAAGCTTTCTGTTTTGCGAAAGCGTTCATTCAATAAACGTGCTATATTCCAGCCAATTATTACGGCAATAGGTGGGAACAAAGGGAAAATATAAGAAACTAGTTTTGTTTTGGAAATGGTAAAAAATATGAAAACAAAAAGCCACCAAATATTCATGAAAATCATAAGATCAAAATCAGAACCTGAACTTTCCTGATAAGAAGCTTTTAATGAGGACAAAAACAATCCCGTCCACGGAAAAAAACCTATGATAAGTACAGGAATATAGTAATACCATACTACTCTAGTTGGATGTTCTGGTGTCATAAATCTTGTTATATTATTAAAGCCTAAAAAAGTATCAATAAAAACTTGTCCATGAACATGATACATAAGATAATACCAGGGGCCTGCAACCAAAATATAAATTAGTAAGCCCCAACCTAAATGCATGCGTTTAAGTTCACCCAGCTGTCTCATAACCAATAAGTAAAAGAAAATAATTGCTCCTGGGAAAACAATACCGATAGGACCTTTTGTCAAGGTAGCAAGGCCCATAAAAATGTACATAAACCAGTACTTTTGCTTAATAAAAGTTAAAAGTGCTCCTGTCAAAAAAAACAACAGAGCCATATCGGTAACAGCAGCTTTGCCGAGATAAAAAAATTCAATGCAGGTACCAAGGACCATAGAAGACCAAAAAGCAGCATCTTCATTTGTAATGCGTTTTAAAAATAAATATAACATTAAAATTGTTGCTATACCCATTATTGCAGAAGGTAGGCGTGCACTAAAATCGCTGGCACCTGTAATTTTAAAAGCCGCTGCCACCAACCAGTAGTACATGGGTGGTTTATCATACCAATATTCATTGAAAATACGCGGAGATAGATAGTCATTAAACTCTATCATCTCACGAGCTGTTTCAGCATAAACAGGTTCATCAGGATCTAGTAATGGTATGGAACCAATGGCCCAAAGCAGATTAATAGAAATTACAATAAGTAAAAAAAACAAGGCAAATCGCTTATTCATGATTATTTCCTTCCCGCATGTGCAAAATAGTTATAAGTATTTCTCAACCCTTCTTCCAAAGACGTTAAGGTACCAATAGGAAATTCCATTTTTAAAGCTTTATTATTTAGTACAGAACGATAAATGTCTCCTGCTCTTTCCGAAACATAGTTTATTTTTATTTTTGCCCCTGATACTTTTTCAAAAGTTTTAATTAACTCATTAACAGAAACTTCTGTGTTAGTAGAAACATTAAAGACACCAAAACCTTTATGCTCTAAAGCACTATAAAGAACTCTTGCTATGTCTTTTACATAGACAAAATCCCTCGTTTGTTCACCATCACCAAAAACATCAATGCTTTTATTAGCTGCTATTTTGCGGGAAAAGATACAAACAACGCCACCTTCACCACCAATGCCCTGTCTTTCTCCATATACGTTAGCAAACCTTAATACCGTAGTATTAAGCCCATAAAGTTCATGGTAAACTCGCAAATAATGTTCTGTGGTCATTTTGGTTATACCGTAAAAAGAATTTGGTAATAATGGTTCATTTTCGTTCAAAGGTAGACTAGTGCTATTACCATAAACAGCCGCACTAGAAGAAAATACTATGGTTTTAACGCCGGTTAAGCGCGCAGCCTCTAAAATATTAATAAGTCCCTGTAGATTAATATCAGCGTCTTCTGATGGATTCTCAATAGAATATGGAACCATAGTTTGGGCAGCTAAATGAATTACTGCATCAAAATTTCTTTCCTGAAAAACTTTAAGAACATTTGAGCTACGGATGTCTTCCTCAATAAATGTTACATTAACGGGAATATTTTCTTTATTACCACTAGCCAAATTGTCCATGACTGTAATAACATTGTCTTTATCTCTTACTAACATTTCTAGTACATGGGAACCTATGAACCCTGCCCCACCGGTTACAAGTATTTTCATTATTCAGTAGGCCTCCGTAATTTTATTTTTGTTAAAACATTTACACCGAAAGCACGTATAGTAATTATAGCTCCTAAAATAAAAGGTATATATTCACAAAACAAACGCCATAATACTGCCATAATACCAACAGTACCACTGGGTAAAAGCTTACTAAAGAGAAAAACAAAACCACCTTCTGCCACTCCGGTTCCCCCAGGTGTAGGTGTGAAATATAAAACTAGATTTAATAAACACATGCGCCCCATGGTTAAAAAAACGGGAATATCTAAACCGAAACCGCAAAAAAGCACCGGTACTACAGAATATATACAAAGTAAACTTAAGCCGGATTCTATAAAAGCCTTTATTATTCGCACTGGATTATGTCCTATTAAAAACGATGCTTCACGGAAATCACGATAGCCTAAAAAAATAGCTCGTTGCGTATTATCCGAAAAGTTTTTGGTAAGTTTTGCCAACCAATATTCAGGATAACGCGTAGTCATAAGAAAGATGCATAAAAGCGGTATAGAAATAAAGACTACCGCAAATAAGATTATAATACCCGTAGGTAACCACCCTATTAAAGTATGGTCATAATAGAAAATTACCGGAACTAAAAAAAATAGAAACAATATGGACATAATAGTTCTTACAAATATGATTACCGTTGCCTTAGGTACTGAAACTCCTGCTTTTTTCATAAACATTACTTGCGCAATAGCGCCACCACTGGCACCCGGCGTTAATAAAGCAAGAAAATAGTTGCTAAGAACAACATTACCAACATTATGGTAGGAAAGTTTTTCATCTGAAATATCCGCTAAGGTCATTAACCTGCAACCATCAAAAAAAAGGCCACAAAAAAGCATACCTAAAGCAAAAAGGATAGACCATGGTTTAAACATAGCTAAAAAGTTGAGTGCTCTTATATCAAAAGTGAAATAGATTACTATGGCTGATATAAGCAAAACTAGAAACATGAGTACGCACAAAGTGCGAAATAGTTGTTTATTCATAGGCTAACTCACCAAAATTTATTAAAGATATATTTCGTTTTTCTATTTCATTTTTTATATCTTTGTTCATAAAAGTATCTCGTTCTTTCTCCCAATTATATCCCCAAGAATATAGTTGGCTTAGAATGGCTTTTGAATTACCCGGATGCGTCATGATTTCTCCCGTCCCCTCTCCTAGAACTGATAAAAATGCATAAACAACCGGAATAGAAATGTTTCCTCCTGCCAGCATACCGAAAAAATAATCAGGATACATTAAACCAGCTTTTTTAAATTGTTTAGCTGCTAATTGTGCACAAAAAGTTAATCCTGCCCGGCCAATTTTTCTCCCAAAGGATGTTTTATAGCCATAATCAGAAAAATATGCTTCTTGTGGTAATCTAACCGCAGTTACATTGAACTCTTTGCATAAAGCAATAATAATTGGTACTATTCCCGGTAGAACGTGC
>JAQVYX010000106.1 GCA_029004715.1 Acidaminococcaceae bacterium
TTCAATACCGATGTCAAGGCCTAATTCACCATATAGTTTTTGGTCGGTTGTCTCCAGTGTTTCAGCAACTGTTCGGCAAATAATTATAATATTTCATCAAACTCATTTTCTAAATAAGCGGGAGAAAAAATATGATTTTCCTTCCCCATAAATTCATGACCTAAACGGGCTTCAAAAAGTCCGCTAGCGGTTGTACCAGATAGATACTTCCCAATTAATGGGTACAAGTAAAACATGGAGAAACATTTTTGTGCCAAGAGAACATGACACCCCGTGCGCATGGCTATATTTTGCAAGCGCTCTAAGTTTTTTTGCAGCAAACTCTCATCCACAATATAATACGGGGTCGCTACTTGATTGACGTCAAAGTTCACCTGCATTTTATTCTACCAACTCCGGAGCAAAGCTCTCTATCCACGGTAAACCCCATTTATTAAGTGCATCCATAAAAGGATCCGGATCAAATTCCTCCATATTATGAACACCTGGTTTTTGCCATACTCCTGTCATTACTAACATAGCTCCAATCATAGCAGGAACCCCTGTAGTATAGGAAATAGCTTGGGACTCAACTTCTTTATAGCACTCTTGATGATCACAAACATTATATAAATAATAAGTTTTATCTTTGCCGTCCTTTTTCCCTTGGAATATGCAACCAATGTTGGTTTTGCCTTTAGTTCTTGGACCTAGGCTTGCCGGATCAGGTAATACAGCCTTTAAAAATTGTAAGGGTATTATTTGCTTGCCTTCAAATTCAATAGGTTTAATAGAAGTCATACCCACGTTTTCTAAGCATTTTAAATGGGTTAGATAGCTTTGCCCAAAAGTCATAAAGAAACGAATACGTTTAATGCCTTTAATGTTTAATGCCAAAGACTCAAGTTCCTCATGGTGCAATAGATACATATCTTTTTCACCTAATTGGGGGAAATTGTACACTCGTTTTATTTCCATCGGCTCTGTTTCTATCCATTTTCCATTTTCCCAATAACTACCTTTGGCAGAAACTTCACGAATATTAATTTCAGGATTAAAATTTGTAGCAAAAGGATAACCATGGTCACCAGCATTTGCATCTAAAATATCTATGTAGTTAATTTCATCAAATTGATGTTTCATGGCATACGCAGAAAAAACGCTAGTTACCCCTGGATCAAAGCCACTGCCTAAAAGAGCTGTAATACCTGCTTTTTCAAAACGTTCCTTATAGGCCCATTGCCAAGAATACTCAAAATGTGCAGTATCTTCAGGTTCATAGTTAGCCGTATCAATATAATGGGTTTTTGTAGCCAAACATGCTTCCATAATATGCAAATCTTGATATGGTAAAGCTAAGTTTAATACCACATCTGGTTTGAAATTATTAATAAGAGCTACAAGTTGCTCCACATTATCTGCATCCACCTGTGCCGTATGAATAATTGTTTTGCCACCATCTAGCTTAGCCTTTAAAACATCACATTTGCTCTTAGTACGACTAGCAATCATAATTTCTGCAAAAACATCACTGTTTTGACAACATTTGTTAATAGCTACGCTTGCGACGCCGCCACAACCAATAATTAAACATTTTCCCATTTATTCCGCCTCCAATGTTAATAAAATCTCTCGTATTATTTTACAAGCTACTGCTGTAGATACTCCACTTTGATCATAAATCGGCGAAAGCTCTACCACATCGCAGCCTACTATATTTAATCCACGTAAGGTAAGAACGGCACGCAACAATTCATTAAAAGTTACTCCCCCTGCTTCCGGCGTACCTGTGCCAGGGAAAATTGATGGATCCAAAATGTCTAAATCTAAAGTTACATAAACCGGTTTACCTTGTAATGCTTTAACTCCGCTTGGCAAAGTATCTAGGTTGAATTTGTGCAAAACAGTATGTCCTTTAGCAAAATCAAACTCGTATTTTTCTCCCGAACGAATCCCATATTGAAAAATTTTACCATCGCCCACCAATTCCCATACTCTACGCAAAACAGTAGCGTGTGACAATTCTTCGCCTAAATAATCTGTTCTTAAATCTGTATGTGCATCAAAGTGAATAATATGCAAATCAGGATATTTTTTAGCAACTGCTCGCACTGCACCAAGGGTTACTAAATGTTCTCCACCTATCATAAAAGGCAATTTACCATCAGCTAGAATTCTATCTGTATAAGCTTCTATTTCTGTAAGCACTCTTTTTGTGTTTCCAAAAGGTAACTCCATTTCGCCCCCATCAAAAATATAGGAATCTGATAAATCCCTGTCCTGATATGGGCTATATGTCTCAATGCCAAAAGATTCGTTACGAATTGCCTGCCCGGCAAAACGAGTACCGGGACGAAAAGACGTCGTGCCATCAAAGGGAGCCCCAAAGAGTACTACTTTCGCTTCACTGTATTTTCTATCACAACCAATAAAAGTACATATATTTTTATTCAACATCATGTAACATCTCCTGTACGTAGTTCGGCAGATAGAATGCGCCTTTATGTAGATTGGTATTGTAATAGCCTGTTTTAAGATTCAAGGCATTCCAACCTGCAGCATTAAGATCATGCACAGGATGATATTTTTTGGAAGCAAAACCAAAAAGCCAGTGCCCTGAAGGATAAGTGGGAATATGCGCCTGATAAACTCTGCTAATAGCAAAAGACTCCACAATACGTTTGTGTGCTCGTTTCATAGCCCTAGCATCAGCTGCATAAAAAGGACTTTCATGTTGATTAACCATAATTCCATCTGCTTTTAACGCTTTATAGCAGTTACCATAAAACTCTTTAGTAAAAAGACCTTCGCCCGGTCCAAAAGGATCAGTAGAATCTACAATAATAAGATCATACTCATCTTCATGCTTACGCACAAATTTAAGCCCGTCCTCGTAGTAAGCATGTACTCGTGGATCATCAAAACAGCAGGCCGTTTGAGGCAGATATTCTCTGCATACTTTTACAACCAGTTCATCTATTTCCACAAAATCAATATGTTCTACTTCTTTATAGCGTGTTAATTCCCTAATAACTCCGCCATCACCGGCACCTATAACAAGTACTTTACGTACATGTGGGTGTACGGCCATAGGCACATGAGTAATCATTTCATGATAAATAAATTCATCTTTTTCGGTCAACATCATATAACCATCCAAAGTCAAAAAACGGCCAAATTCTTCTGATTCAAAAATATCAATCCTTTGGAACTCACTTTGCACACTAACCAATTGCTTGTCAACTTTAATTGAAAATTTTACTGTTTCTGTGTGATTTTCACTAAACCATAATTCCATATTAGTAGCCCCCTCTCAATACGTTGAGTCGGTTTATTTCCATATCTTCAGGACCTGTCATGGAACAGCCTTTGTCTTTCGCGTATTTAATATATTCAATAATTTCTTCTGTAATAGCCTCTCCCGGTGCTAGGATGGGAATACCCGGAGGGTAGCACATTACAAATTCCGCACAGATATGTCCTATGCTTTCCTCCAAGGTCAACGATTCCTTTTCACCATAGAAACCTTCTTGTGGCGTAGTCACAACCTTAGGCGTAATATATTCATGTCGTAACATTCCTGCTCGGTCTCTTTTATAAAGTCGGCGAATTTCCGATAAGGCCCCAATAAGCCGCTCAATATTTTTATAATTATCCCCTACAGAAACGTAGGCTAATATGTTGCCAATATCACCAAACTCTATTTGTATATCATATTCATCGCGTAGTAAGTCATAAACTTCTATACCTGCCAAACCAACATCAAGAGTATTTATCGAAAGCTTAGTAATATCAAAATCATATACGGAATCGCCATTAATTAATTCTTGGGAATAGGCATAATAATCGCCTATTTGATTTATTTCTACTCTGGCATACTCCACTAATGCTTCTACCTGTTGAAAAATTTTTTCTCCATGCAAGGCTAAATTACGACGGGAAATGTCTAAGCTTGATAATAAAAGATAGGATCCACTTGTTGTTTGCGTCAAATTAATCACTTGTCGCACATGTTTAGCATTTACTCTAGTCCCACAGAGTAAAAAAGAACTTTGCGTAAGTGACCCACCTGACTTATGCATGCTTGCAGCTGCAAAATCTGCACCTGCCGCCATGGCAGATATGGGTAAATTCTTACCAAAGTAAAAATGTGTTCCGTGCGCTTCATCCACTAGCGTAAACATGTTGTGGCGATGCGCCAATTCTGTAATCGCTTTTAAATTTGAACATATACCATAATAAGTTGGATTATTTACCAATACAGCCACAGCCTCTGGGTTTTCCCTAATTGCTGCTTCCACTTCGCTCAACTTCATTCCTAGTGCAATACCTAGTCTTTCATTAGTTTGTGGATTAATATAAATAGGAGTTGCACCGCAAAGAACCAAAGCATTAATAACGCTTCTGTGTACATTTCTAGGTAAAATTATTTTATCACCCTTTTTGCATACAGATAAAACCATAGCTTGTACAGCAGACGTTGTTCCATTTACCATAAAAAAAGCATGTGCTGCACCAAAGGCCGTCGCAGCAAGTTCTTCACCTGCTTTAATACAACTAACAGGATGACATAAATTATCCAACTGTTTCATAGAATTAACATCTACAGTCAAACAACGTTCACCCAAAAAATCGGTTAGCTCCTTATTTCCCTTGCCCCGCTTATGTCCTGGGACATCAAACGGTACAAGACGCATTTGCTTAAATTCCTCTAAAGCTTCTAAAATTGGGGCCGTTGTTTGCTGTGACAAATCGTCATTTTTTCTGCTATTTCCAGTAGCAGATTCGGCAAGAGCTGCATCCCCTATAAATTTTGACAATTAAACTTCACCTCTTAATATATGTTCGTACCGCTAAAAATTTCTATCATTTCACGACGCAAGCTGTTTGTAATATTTAGTCTCGTTTTAGGAGCAAGTTCATAGACATCAGATTTAAACAAATAATTTTGCAAATCGATATCTTTAATTAACAATTTAGTATGAAAAATATTGGCCTGATAAACATTAATGTCCACCGCATCATACTTTTCCAAAGTTTTTTTATCAACATAGTCTTGTATAGAAGTAATATTATGATCGATAAATAACTTTTTACCATCAATATCACGAGTAAAACCCCGCACTCTATAATCCATAGTGATGATATCAGAATCAAAACTGCCAATTAAATAATCCAACGTTTTTAATGGTGTTATTTCGCCGCAGGTAGCAACATCAATATCCACTCTGAAAGTAGCAATAGAATTATCAGGATGATATTCAGGATAAGTATGCACAGTAATGTGACTCTTATCCAAATGGGCCAAGATTGTTTCCCCTTTATGTGCAGTTGGTATCTTATACTCTTCAGCAATAAGGATGGTTACACTAGCACCTTGAGGATCATAATCTTGTTTGGAAACACTTATAACCTTAGCACCTATCATATCGGTAACATGCTTTAGAATATCCGTTAATCTATCTGAATTATATTGTTCATCAATATAAGCTATGTAGTCGCCCTGTTCTCGAACCGTATTAGCATAACAAATATCGTAAATATTGAAACTTAAAGTTTTTGTAAGATTGTTAAAGCCATAAAGCTTTAGCTTATTCTCCATGCTTTTTCCCCCTAAAATAGACGCCTTAAATCGTCCGCTACTGATAATCAAACAATACATTACCATCAACTTTTTGTCAACATATTGGAAAGAAAAATAGTCCACATCAAAGTGGGCTATCCCTCACTGTGTAATATTTTCTCTCTTTAGAAGGCCGGTATAACAGCACCTTTGTACTTATCTGTAATGAATTTTCGTGCTTCCGGACTAGTAAGTGCCTTGGCCAATTTTTGCAGCTCAGG
>JAQVYX010000107.1 GCA_029004715.1 Acidaminococcaceae bacterium
TGTATAGCATTATTGAGGATGTCTTAGCCATGCCTGAGTTAATTCTTTCAAATGCGTTCTTCATGTACCGCTAAATTCTATTGTTAAGGATTTTAGCATATTAAATCAAGAAGAGAGAAAGTTTGCCCAAAATCCTTGGACACATGTAGATTTTCTAATATTTAACAAGCTAGACAAAGAAGCCGTATTAGCTGTTGAAGTTGATGGTTATGCATATCATCAAAATAATGAAAAACAACGAGAAAGAGATGTCCTTAAAGATAATATATTGCAGCAAATAAATTTGCCAGTTCTCAGAGTTGCTACCAATGAAAGTGGCGAGCGGGAGAAGTTAATAGAAATGCTGAAAGAAATAGTGGAAAAGTCGGGTGAAATTGAGGAAGATGGAGAAGGATAAAGACGTGAGGATAGTATATTATTCAAAACTATTAAAGCAACTAATTATATTAGTTCTTGTCATCATTAACATTCTAATGACTCAATAGATTTTTGAATAGACTTAGAGTGTTGTATTTATTGTAGCACTACAAAACATGAACAAATGTTCGAATAATGATATTGCTTTTATTCTTGATATAGAAGATAATATACATAGAATAATTATGGAGGTACAGTTATGGAGTATATTTCAGCGAATGAAGTCAGTAAAAAATGGAAGATATCACAACGAAGGGTAACGATTTTATGTGCGGAAAATAAAATTGAATATGCTGAAAAAGTTGGGAATATGTGGCTAATTCCTAAGCAAGCAATAAAACCTGTTGATGGACGAGTATTTAAAGCAGAAAATGGCAATATTGGAAAAGCAAAACCGTTCTTAAAATGGGCAGGAGGGAAAGGACAATTATTGACAGAAATTCGGAGCAAGTACCCTGCAGGTTTAGGCAAGAGGATCAAAAAGTATGCTGAACCATTTGTAGGTGGCGGAGCAGTGCTTTTTGATGTTTTAAGCAATTTTAATTTTGATGAAGTTTATATTAGTGACGTTAATGAGGAATTAATTAATACATATATAATGGTTAGGGATAATGTAAATAAGCTAATGCAGGCTTTAGAAGTTATGGGAAATGAATATTTGCCACTAGAACAAGAAAAACGGAAAGATTATTATTTAAAAAAGAGGGAAAGATATAATTATCTAAAAACGTGTGGAGATCAACTAACTGAGATTGAAAAAGCTGCATTATTTATATTCTTAAATAAAACTTGTTTTAATGGGTTGTACAGAGTAAATAAAAAGGGGCAATATAATGTTCCTATGGGTGCATATAAAAATCCTAAGATATGTGATAAACAAAATTTGTTAGTGATTTCACAACTTTTACAAAATGTTAACATTGTTTGTAAAGATTATAGAGAATCTGCTTCATTTATAGATGACAGTACTTTTGTTTATATTGACCCACCATATCGCCCATTAACTAAGACCGCAGGGTTCACGGCATATACGACTACACTGTTTGATGATAAGGCACAAGAAGAACTTGCAGATTATGTAACATTGATAGATAAAAAAATGGCCAAAGTTGTAGTTAGCAACTCGGATCCTAAAAATATAAATGAATATGATGAGTTCTTTGATGAGCTATATTCGAAACATAAAATCAATAGAATTGAAGCGTCAAGGATGATAAATTCAAATGGGAATGCTAGAGGCAAAATAAGTGAGTTGCTAATTTCAAACTTTTAGTAAAGGGGCTAGGAAATGAAAAGAAATTTTAGCGAATGGTTGGGTCATTTCAAGAAAAGCATTTCAAATTATAGCTATTATATAGAGTTTCATAAGGTACATAACAATATTGACAAGATTAAAGTTGAACTTAATATTTTAAATTCTTTAATTGGTTCTAAAAACATAGAATATGATTTTGAGCAGTTGGTTAGCAAATATCCTGAAACTTTAAAGTGCATACCATTATTGTTGGCAGTAAGGCAAAAGGAAATTTATATTGTTGACGCTGATGGAGAATTGAAATATTCATTTAAAAAAATGAATTACCCAGTTGAGAAATATGAAATGTTTATGCGTAAAACTGGGTTGTTTGATTTGCTGCAAAATCACATTATTAATAACCTTGTTGATTATGCTACTGGTGTTGAGACAGGGCTTGATTCTAATGGACGAAAAAATCGTGGTGGACATCTAATGGAAGATTTAGTTGAAAATTATATTGTCAAGGCTGGATTTAAGGTTAAAGAAGACTACTTTAAAGAAATGTATATTCATGAAATAGAAAAAAAATGGGGTATTGATTTGTCGGCCGTTTCTAATCAAGGAAAAATGGAAAAACGTTTTGATTTTGTTGTAAAGACAGAAAATATGCTTTACGTGATTGAGACTAATTTTTATGGTGGCGGCGGATCAAAATTAAATGAAACGGCGCGTAGTTATAAAACGATTGCTACGGAAATTGATAAAATCCCAAATGTAACTTTTGTTTGGTTTACAGATGGAGCTGGTTGGGAAAGCGCTAAAAATAATTTGGAAGAAACATTTGATGTTATGGATAATTTGTATAGCATTGATGATATGGAGAAAGGAATAATGAACAACTTGTTCATTTAATATTGGTGATAATGGAAGCTAAAAAATCTATAAAATGGGAACCAGAAGATTTTGAACTAGAAATGAATACTGTTTGGAGTTTTCCCAATAGGGGTAAATGGGCAACGCACGATGCTAAATATCGCGGTAATTGGTCGCCATATATACCACGGAATATTTTGCTTAGATATTCTAAAGAGGAAGATATGGTACTAGATCAGTTTGTGGGTGGTGGTACAACTCTAGTAGAGGCTAAACTACTTAATAGGAATATAATTGGTGTAGATGTTAATCCTGTTGCACTAGAGCGGTGCAAAGAAAAATGTACCTTTGAATACGAAAACTGCGGAAAGGTATATATCAAGCATGGTGATGCGCGAAAACTTGATTTTGTTGAAGATGAAAGCATAGATTTAATATGTACACACCCACCTTACGCTAATATTATTGAGTATAGCGAGGATATAAGGGAAGATCTGTCACATTGCAAAATTAAAGAGTTTTTGGAGCAAATGAAGCTTGTTGCTGCAGAGTGTTATAGAGTGTTGAAGAAGGATAAATTCTGTTGTATATTGATGGGTGATACGAGACAAAAAGGTTGTGTTGTACCCATGAGCTTTGAAGTTATGAAGATATTTATTGAAGCAGGATTTACGACAAAAGAAATAATAATTAAGGAACAACATAATTGCAGAGCTACAGGATATTGGAAAACAAATAGCATAAAGTATAATTTTTTGCTTTTGGCTCATGAATATTTGTTTGTATTTAGAAAATAATGTAGGTTGGCCGATGAGGTGCGAGGCTAAAACGTTGGACACTGAATGCACTTTAAAAGTAACAATCACTAGTGTATACGAAAGAGTAAAAGATTCAACTATTTTAAATCTTTGAATAGCTTAAAGTAATAATGAAAAAATTCAATTGCCTTGCTATCAAAGTAGAGTAGTACTTTATAATAAGGTGTCACATGTAGGAATGACCAATTATGCAAAGGCGGCTAAATCAGAATGGCATGCAAGAAAGTTCATCTTCAATATCACTTTTAACACTAATAAATAATGCGGTTGTCGAGTTTTCGGCGACTGCTATTTTTTAGCCACATATAATTCATATATTTAGGCAACGCCATCTAAGCAGGCAAGTATAGGATGCAATTTTTCGCTAAAAAGCGCGTCATTTAGATCAAGACCAATAAAATTAAGCCAATTTTATGAAGACATTAAACCGTGAAAAAATATCTAATAGTAACAACTATAGTTTAAATATTTGAGCAAAGTGCCTTTGTTAGTTGTTGACGAAGTTGGTTTTGTTTCTCGCAGTGCAGAATGAACTTCATCATTATTAGTTAAAACAAGTTGTTTTGTGAATTGCTCGAAATCTAAGTAGATATAACTATAGTTGCAGGTATCATAAACATCTTAATTCGCTATTGGGAAATAGCAAATATGACTGGTGATAGTTACAGATTAGAACACAATAAATCTGTTAAATAAATGCAACTGACAGAAAAGTGTGCACTTTATGGCAAAAAAGTGTAAGCTTAAGCTGTTACATATTAGTTGACGTGATAAATAAAGAAGGGTGTTGTTTGATATGGGAGTTATTTATGTCCCAAGTAAGGGAGTCTCTAGCTGGAAAGAGTTATTGGCTGATCCGACTAAGCATTGGAAAGAGGGGTGTTCTGCCATTGAACTTGCTAAGGCCTGGGAGAGTGCCAGTGGTTTCCCACATGAAGTTGAGCAAATTTTCGCTAAATCAGGAAATGATTTATTCCAGGACATAGAGATTCTATATGCGTTTCCAGAGTTTAAAGTTTCTATACTAGGTGGCAGTAAAGCCTCACAAAATGATTTGTATGTTTTAGGAAAAGGTGCCAAGGGAACAGTTGTTATAATGGTGGAGGGAAAAGTGCGTGAAGATTTTGGACCTTTGATAAAGGAAAAGGTTGATAAAGGCCAAGCAACAAAACGTTTGGAATTTCTGCGAAAAAAATTAGCAATCAGTGATAAAAAAAATATCGACAATATACACTATCAGTTGTTGCATCGTACGGCTTCTGCGATTCTAGAGGCCGAGAGAGTAGGTGCAAAGGCAGCCGTAATGTTGGTGCATTCATTTGACTTCAACAGAGCCCATTTTGATGATTTTGCGCAGTTTGTCTCATTGTATGGCGTTAAGGCTGTACCAGATAAAATAATCGGGCCAATAATTGGCAAAGGTTCAGCAATGCCGGTCTATGTGGCGTGGTGTAGCGGTGGCAAGTTGAAATCCGAGAAAAATAGTAAAATTAAGAGCCGCTAAATTTTAGTAAATAATCGCGAAGTAATCTTAGCTTTCATATATACTAGGGTTTTGTTTGGAGTACGCATATTTTATTGGTGCTCTGTCAAATGTTGGGGTGACTCCCTAAAATTAAAATGTTTATTTAGTGAGGATTGTCTTTACAGACAATCCTCACTTTCTATATGTGCTTTAGACAGTTGAGCTCGCGAAGCGTGCGAAACAAAAATCTGCCCGCTACGCGGGTAGGAGGCAATGCTTAAGCAAAAACATCACCAAACTCTGTATAATAGGGATTGTTCAAGTCACTATTAACAATAAGAAAGGTGATGTCTTATGGCTGAAAGTTTAGCACATACAAAATGGATGTGCAAGTATCATATAGTATTTACTCCAAAATACCATAGAAAAATTATTTATAATCAGCTAAGAATGGATATACAACAAATAATAATGGACTTATGCAAATGGAAGGGCATAGCAATAGTAGAAGGTCATATGATGCCAGACCATGTACATTTATTATTATCAATACCACCCAAACATAGCATATCAGAAATAATGGGGTATTTGAAAGGTAAAAGTGCAATGATGATATTTAACAAGCATGCAAACCTTAAATACAAATTCGGCAATAAGCACTTCTGGTCGACAGGATATTACGTAAGTACGGTAGGATTAAACGAAGCAACTATTGCGAAATATATAAGAGAACAGGAAAAGATGGATCAGATAGAAACTAAATTACATACAAAAGAGTATACTGACCCTTTTAAGGGTTAGCCAAGTAATCAATCCACAGTGGCTTGAACAAAGTGAAAGCCAGCGTCATTAAGGCGCTGGCAATAATAAGCCCTTATAGGGCTGGTGCGAACCACCCGTTTCACGGGTGGAAGCGATT
>JAQVYX010000108.1 GCA_029004715.1 Acidaminococcaceae bacterium
TGAACTTAGTTGTGATGGACCTTTACGAGAGCCTTATAACGTTTATTTCCAAGGTGGACTAACATTTGAACACGGTCGTTTAGCTATTATGGAAGCCGCTAAAATTGTTGCGGGGAAAAAACAATTTTAGGAAAGATGCAGTTAAAATGCATAGTTTAAAATATCGAGAGTAAAAATTCACTACGGCAATTTAAGACAAAAAGCTCTAAATAGGTCAAGAAGTTGACCTATTTAGAGCTTTTTGTTAAAAATTTGCTATATTTTTCAAATAAAACCCTGAGAGGCGCATTTTTACAGGAGTCTCAGAAACCGACCTCCAAATTCGCTTTCTGAGCGTTTTTATTTAGGTGGCCCTAACGTTTGTACCTATGAAAAAGAGCGTTCAAGAGCTATAAAGAGAAAATAGTGTATTTTTGCAGGATTGTATTAAAATTATAATTACAAATAGGTCAACTTTTTGACTACAAAAAACTTATGAGAAATTGAAATGATAATTACAAATATAAATAGGTCAATTTCCTGACCTATTTATATTTGTTTAAAACTAGCATATTATTTATTGGTGATTTTTATTTTAACTATAACATTCTAAACACAGCTATTACTTTTCCCATAACTTGAATATTGTCCGTGCCCAAAATTGCCGGATAAGCATCGTTTTCCGGTTGCAGGCGTATTTGTTTAAGCTCTCTAAAATAACGCTTTATAGTGGTCTCTTCGTCGTCAATAAGGGCAACTACGATATCACCATTATTAGCATAGCTTTGTTTACGGGCAACAACGTAATCATGATCCAAAATTCCAGCTCCAACCATACTATCGCCAATGACCGCCAGCATGAAAACATCTTCCTTACAACCCAATAAATCAAAAGGAATAGGGTAGGTTTCTTCAATATTTTCCACAGCTAAAATAGGCTGTCCAGCATGAACATTACCAACGAGAGGGACGGGGACTAGTGTCTTTTGTCGCCATGAAGCTTCCTGAGTTAACTCTAGGGTTCTTGGCTTCGAAGGATCACGGGATAAAAAACCGGCTGTTTCTAATTTGTGTAAATGCGCATGAACACTAGCACTAGAAGACAAGCCAACAGCTTTGCCGATTTCACGCACAGCAGGTGGATATCCTTTGGAATAGATATATTCGCGAACGAAAGCTAGAATCTGTTTTTGTCGAGCAGTAAGTAACATTTCGGCATCTTCAGTTGTAGCAGAAGTATTTTTTTTCATAACATAACCCTCCGAAATTTTTTTATCTAAAGATAGTATAGCAGTCTCACCGGAAACTGTCAAACACTCGTTCGTATTTAACGTCCGATAATATATATTATGTAAAATTAAGCACAAAAAATATAAAGAATAACAAAACAAATGTTTTGGTATCCTTTATATTTTGTTCAGTTAGAAACATTTATATAATTAGTTTTTTGAAAACTCTTAACCGCATTTTTAAAAGCATTAATCTTTATGTCCGAGTTAATCGTATCATCAGTTTTAAACTTAATTTGATATGCAGAATCATCTTTAGCAAAAAAATACGCATTTACTACGAAAATCTTTTTTAAGTTAACTAACTCTGTAGATTCTATAATAACACCATTAATACCATTTGCAACTATCGGTTCATGTTTAATAACTTTAACGTTCGGCGTAAACTTTGTTATTTTCTCCACAAACTCGCTTTCTTCTGTTGCCATAGTCTTTGCATCAGCATTTGCTAAAGAAGCGAATGACTTTGTTTTAAAAGAACGAATCATAGCCTCGTCATTATGAACGCTGCTTAGTGATTTAGCCATAATAATATTGTCTGCCAGCATCGTAAAAGCATGCCAACCACTGGGCAATGTTATTTCATAATTTAAATTTTTGGCCTTAATTATATTATTGTCGACATACTTAGGTTTGGAAATTTTAAGGTTATGAGTCAAAACACTAAGAGTATTCTGAGCAAGTGTCTTATCCTTTTTAGGAGCACTAACGCGCACCACAAGCAGCCTATCATTACTCAACTGGTAAGCTTTCCCAACAATAAAATCACGGGTAATGTTAGAATTAGCTGGTGGTTGTAAGGTAAATGCATACCCTTTTTCATTTAAAACTAATTTAGGCGTAAATTTACTACCAACATTTTTAGTTTCTTGAACTAAACTTGATTTTTCTAAAGTAAATCCAGTGTAATCTTCAATTTCAGAAATAAAATTTTCGAAATCAGAAATTTGCTGTTCGGAATAATTTTTCATGGGAACAGCAAGAAAATTAGGTAAAGGATAAATATCGGTATTAATTAGCTGTGTACCTACCATATAACGAATACCCTTAGTTGTGCGATAAATTTCTATTCTGTTTGCAGGTAGTTCTAAGTGGTATCCCCCACTTTCAGGCTGAAAATTTGTTTGCTCAGCAGCATTTGCATAAAGCGCAAAGCTCATGAGTACAGCTACTGTAACCGTAAATAATTTATTTGTTTTTATCATTGATTACCTTCCTTTATATTGTAATGATTTCAGCCACCAGCTATTTATTTTTAAGGTATTCATCAATGGCTACAGCTGCTTTTTTACCAGCACCCATGGCCGAAATAACGGTAGCTGCACCTGTAACAATATCACCACCGGCAAAAACTCCGGGGATAGATGTTTCTTCATTTTCTTCTACGATAATATTACCACGTTTATTGGTTTCTAAATCAGGTGTTGTGGATTTTATTAGAGGATTTGGGCCTTGACCAATAGCCATAACTACCATATCTATTTTTAGCACATATTCTGAGCCTTTAATAGGAATTGGTGCTCTGCGACCGGAAGCATCAGGTTCACCTAATTCCATTTTGATACATTCAACACCTTCTACCCAGCCTTTATCATTGCCTAATATGGCCGTAGGATTATTTAACAAATGCATCTCGATGCCTTCTTCACGGGCATGTTGTATTTCTTCTTTACGAGCAGGGCATTCTTCTTCGCTGCGACGGTATACTATATAAACATTTTCAGCTCCCAAGCGTTTAGCTGTACGAGCAGAGTCCATTGCCACATTACCGGCTCCAACTACTGCAACATTTTTACCCACATATACAGGAGTGGCAACTTTGGGAAATTTATAAGCACCCATAAGATTTACTCTAGTTAAAAATTCATTAGCTGAATATACCCCATTTAAATTTTCACCGGCAATATTCATAAAATGAGGAAGACCGGCACCTGTACCAATGTAAATAGCACTAAACCCTTCTTCGTTTAACAATTCATGAATAGTAAAGGTACGTCCAATAACAACATTGGGTCTTATTTTTACACCTAACTCTTTAAGTTGGTTAATTTCATGCTTAACTATTTCTTTGGGCAATCTAAACTGCGGTATGCCGTACATAAGCACGCCACCGGGAGCATGTAAAGCCTCAAACAAAGTAACATCATAGCCCATTTTAGCTAAATCTCCCGCAGCAGTTAGACCTGAAGGCCCACTCCCAACAACGGCAACCTTTTGTTGTTTAGAAACAGCATCGCTTTGGGCTACTATATCAGTGCCTTTCTCCCTTGCATAATCAGCTACAAAGCGTTCTAAACGCCCAATAGCTACCGGCTCACCCTTAATACCTAGAATACATTTTTCTTCGCATTGGTTTTCCTGTGGACAAACACGTCCACAGATAGCTGGCAAACTGTTTTTATTTTTTAAAATCTTAATAGCATCATCAAAATCATTTTCAGCAACGGCATGAATGAATTGAGGAATATCAACACTTACAGGACAACCGGCAACACAACGAGGAATCTTACAGTTAAGGCAACGTTCAGCCTCATCTACAGCCATAGCTGCTGTGTAACCCAAAGTAACTTCTTCAAAGTTCTTATTTCTAATGTTTGCCGGTTGTTCCGGCATAGGATTTCTTAGTCCTCCACGCATTTGCAATGCCCCCCACAACTATATTCCACCGCTTCTTGTGTTTTATACATTTGTTGACGTTGTACCAAATTGGCAAAATCTACTAAATGTCCATCAAATTCAGGGCCATCAACACAAGCGAACTTGCTCTCTTTGCCTATTTGTACTCGGCATCCACCGCACATACCTGTTCCATCAACCATTATAGAGTTGAGACTGACAGTAGTATGCACATTATAAGGTTTAGTCGTAGCAGCTACATTTTTCATCATAATTACAGGCCCAATGGCCAAAACCAAATCTGGCAATTCGCCTTTTTCTAACATAGCCTTTAAGGGATCGGTAACAAAACCCTTATGACCGGCAGAACCGTCATCTGTAGTAATGATTAATTCATCACTAACTGCTGCCATTTTCTCTTTCCACATGACTAAATCTTTATTACGCCCACCTATAATAGAAATTATCTTATTGCCAAGGTTTTTATAAGCACGTGCAATGGGATAAACAGGAGCAACGCCAATTCCGCCACCTATACATACTACCGTACCAAATTTTTTCATTTCTGAAGGATGACCAAGGGGACCAACTATATCTAAAAGCTCATCACCAAAAACAAAATCTTCACAAAGATGTTTTGTTGTATTTCCTACGGCTTGTACCACTAAGGTAATTGTGCCTTTTTCTCGGTCAAAATCACCGATGGTTAAAGGTATTCTTTCGCTATTTTCGTCAACACGGGTAATAATAAATTGTCCCGGCTGACATTTATGTGCAATTAAAGGTGCATCTATCAAGAACTCGTAGACTTGTGGAGCTAAACATTGCTTATTAAGAATTTTCGCCAATTTTCTCACTCCTAACTTTTATTTTGTTAAACGCACAGCACATTTATTAGCCTCTGCGTATACTTTCTCCACATCAACGGTTAAAAATTGACCATTTTCCAGCACAACTTTGCCATCCACCAATACCGTATCAGCATCACTGGCATTTGCGGCATAGATAAATAATGAAGTACGGTCATAGCGTGGGTACCAATAAGGTTTGTTCATATCATAAAGAACAATATCGGCTTTTTGTCCAACTTTCAATTCACCTAAATCTTTAAAGCCAACAGCATTGGCACCATTCACGGTTGCCATTTTCAAAGCAGTAGTCGCGGGGATAACGGTAGGATCGCCAGTTACATTTTTATGTATAAAGGCAGCAAGTCTTGCTTCCTCTAACATATCTAAATTGTTGTTGCTAGAAACGCCATCAGTACCTAAGGCAACTGTAATTCCGCTTTCTAGCATAGCAGGTATAGGCGCTATACCACTAGCGAGTTTTAAATTGCTTTGAGGATTATGTACTACACGCACATGTTTTTTAGCCATGATTTTGATATCATCGGTGGTAACATTAACGCAATGAGCAGCTAAAGTGCCAACTTCAAACATACCTAATTTGTCCATTAAAGCTATGGGTGTAAGTCCATATTCCTTAAGGCAGTTGCTTACTTCATTCTTGGTTTCTGACAAATGCATATGAATTTCTGAGCCAAGTTCACCGGCCGCAGCAATTACTTTTTTTAAATACTCAGGAGGACAAGTATAAGGCGCATGAGGACCCATCATAACTTGAATGCGCCCATCAGCTTTACCATGCCAATCTTTAAATAGCTGAATATTCTCTTGTAATTTATTATCAGCATCAGGAACAACACCAATAAGTCCACGGCTTAATGAGGCCCTTATTCCCGTTTCTTCTACAACCTCGGCCACTTTTTCCATATCCGCATACATATCAG
>JAQVYX010000109.1 GCA_029004715.1 Acidaminococcaceae bacterium
TGAGGACAGAGAAAGTCATAGTGATACAGGTAATTTAGTTACTGGCTTAATTATTGGCGGCGTTGTTGGTGCCGTTGTTGCTAATAACACCTGATAAATTATGCTTTGGTAACTACAATTATAGTAATTAGCAAATAATTTTTTATAAATTAAGACTACTAGTTATCTTGAAGCAATACTGAAATAAAACGTTCTTATAAAGCGAAAGGCCCTTACCTAAAGGTAGGGGCCTTTCGCTTTATATTATTATAACAAAGGTCAAGCTCGCGCCGAACCTTGTAATGACTGTTTCTGTAGTTGTACAGACCAAATATGGCCCCAGTAAAATAGCACTAATATTCGTTATTTTAATGCACTGTAGGCCTTCATTTTTGTCACATCCATCATTATTTTATATTTCATAATATGGTAATTGTTCATCAAATTTCTTTTTGTCATTTTTATACCACTCACAAAGATGTTCTATGGCATCCTTTGCTTTTTCAATTGCTGCCACATCAGAGTTAAATCCTTGGTGTGGTTGGACATAAAAATTCGCACTATGGTTGATTGCCTTGTCAAGTATAGTTTTAGCCGCAATATTATCTTGTGTTTTAAACTCTTCATAACCATTTAGACACGCTGAGAACAAGGTTTCGTTAGTAAATACGTCTAAACCAATACCTAATATCTTCCCTTTTTTATAAAGATTTAATAGACCGGCCTCAGGTGCAATCTCTCCTCTTGTTACATTAATAATTATTAACTTTTTGGAAGCTTGTGATAAATAATCTTCTGAAAAATAGCCCACATTATATAATTTACTTTCTTTGTTCTTCGTTAAATTCATAGTATTAATAATAATATCGCTATTCTTTATAGCCTCTTCTTTAGAAACAAATTTAACTGTATGGTCATACTGCTCATCAAGCTCGTTATATCTCAAATCAACGCCCTGTACAGTCAGCCCATTTGCTTCTAATAATTCATAAGTACGTTTCCCTATTTTGCCAACTCCAAAGACTGTTGCAACTTTATTCTTATCAAGTTCCATAAATGATGTAGCTTTATTTCTTTCAAAGGTACATGTATTTTTTGTATATTCATTTAGCATTCCAGCGGTAGCATATAAAAACTTCATAGCCGTTTGAGCAACTGCATTTACACAATAATTTCTTAAAGAAGTCAAGTTTATGACATTTGATAGGGCTTCAAAATGATCATATCCGGCACTACGAGTTATAATGCTCTTCTTAATTCCTTGCAAATACTCAGGTGGCAATATAGAATGCGTTTTAGTTGTAATAATATCAGGCAACTGTATCTCCGGATGTTTTTTCATATAGGTTTGCAAGTCATCAGGCGTTATTAAATACTGTAAATCTTTTGGAAGCCTCCCCTCTTTTTGTGCCTTTTCTGTTAACTCCTTTAAGTGATCTGATTCTGCTCCCAAAGCTTCAAAATGCATAACATCATACTGCATACAAACACTCCTCTCAGCATTTATCTATAATATTTTAAGCCATTTTTACATTCCGCATTATGGAATGTTTTCCATTTCTCCTAGGTTAATATTCGTCACATCTTTTTGAATTCCTTCTTTTTTTTTATATTTTTTATTTCCTAACGAACATAGTTATTATAACAGTTGTATCTAATTAAGAAAAACCATATTTCTAAATAAAACTATAAGCAGTATTATTCTTTTTTACTCTCCATTATCTTGCTGATATTAAGCTATTATCACATAGCTCATCCCTAACTTAGCACCTGTATTTTATGAAAAAGAGGTAGTGCAGACTAACTTATCTGCCCTACCCCAACTTTTATTATAAAATTCATTTATTGTCGCCGTTTATGGTATACAAACGTATTAATTTATACTGTGATATGTTTTATGACAGGCTCTTCTTCCTATTTACGAATTAACGTGAAAAATACTCGGCAACTAATTGATCTTCAATGAGTACAGGCATTTCTTCACGCAATGGTAGTATCTCCAAAGTAACGTTGAATTTTTCCATATTTTGCTTATGTACGGCAACGCAAAGCTTTGTCAGTTTAAAAAAGTAGTTTTAAAAAACTCATTAACTTGAGATTTTTCTTTTAGAGAAACTATATTATCCAAACGACATTCTAAAATGTGGAATAATACATCAGCCGTAAGAAAGCGTATTAATGGCTCATATTTGCCTGTAATAGTTATTTGGGGGGGCTTAGCATATTATTGGGTTGCTCTTATGTTATATCAATTCCAAGTATTTTCGTCAACGATACAATATAAAGAAATAGCCGAAAACCAAAAAATAATTTATACAGATTAAGCGGCATATACCAAGAAAAAGTATGGATTAATACCGTACTTTTTCAATATAAAATATAGGCAACATACTACTTCGCCTGACTGTATTTACAGTGCCCAATTTACACTTTGCTTTTGAACTTCTACCATATTACGGTAAAGCCCGGCCTCTTTTAACAACTCTTCTGGCTTGCCGTCTTGTACAACATGTCCATCGGCCAATACAATAATCTTATCAGCATTTGCTACTGTACGCATGCGATGCGCTATAACTAAGACAGTCTTATTTTTTATAAGTTCTGTTAAAGCTGCTTGTATCTTGGTTTCATTTCTAACGTCTAGAGATGCCGTTGCTTCATCTAGAAGGATAACAGGCGCATTTTTCAATATGGCGCGAGCAATTGATATCCGTTGTCGTTCTCCCCCTGACAGTGCAGAACCATTTTCGCCTATGGCCGTTTTGTATCCCATAGGCATCTGCAGGACAAAATCATCGCACATTGCTAAACGCGCTGCTTTTCTAACTTCTGCATCTGTAGCATTAAGCTTCCCCATGCGTATATTTTCCATAACCGTATCGTTAAATAATGTAACATCCTGAAAAACAATGGCATAGTTTTTTAACAGTGTTTCCGGGGCTATAGAATTTATTTCCTGCCCCCCCAATGTTATAGTACCGGCAAAAGGATCCCAAAAACGGGCAGCCAGCTTGGCAACTGTACTCTTTCCACCACCAGAAGGGCCGACCAGAGCCGTTACAGTTCCTTGTTTAGCGGTAAAGGAAACGTCTTTCAAAACGGGCTCACCATTATTATATGAAAAAGCTACATTACTGAAAACAATGTCATAGCCTTGCACAGACATATCTTCCTTACCAATTTGAATTGGCATTTCTTGTATTTCACGCATTCTTTGAATAGGAATCTCAACCATAAAAATTTCTGCAATGTTTGCGAGTGTTCCTGACAATGGGTCATACAATCTTGAAGCCGTAATTAGAAAAATAAGGTAAGTAATTAAGTCCGTTTCACCTTTAATTAACAATTCACTTCCTACTAATACTACTGAGGCTAGGCCTAATTTCAAAAACGCCTGGGCTCCGTTGACAAAAGCTCCTGTGGTCAATTCTGACTTTATATGAGCAATTTCAGATGTTTCTAGCTTTTGGTCAATGTCACTTATATATGTACTTTTCATATTATAGGCTTTAATATCCTGAATAGTTTCCAACCCTTCTTGAATAGCGTCGGCACATATCCTTTTAGACTGATAGTGCCTAAAAGAATATTTTTTCTGCAGATATTTTGAGGTAAATATAATTATGAAAGCTAACGGAATTACCCATAATACAGCAATTCCCATGCGCCAATCAATGTAAAGCAAGCCTAATGTAATGATACCGGTAGAGATAACTGCCCCCAAAAATTGAGGAATAGCATGAGAAAAAGCATGTTCCAGCGTAGTACAATCTCCCATAACGGTATTGGTAATATCTGACAAATCTTTTTTGCCAAAGAAAGCTAGTGGAAGTTGTCGGAGTTTTTCTGCTAAGCTTATTCTTCTGGTTGCACTTTCCGTATATGTAGAAATAAAAACGTTTGTATATTTTAAATACTGGCAATAAAACATAACCACTAATATTACGCAGACAAACAAGAGATATTTTACGTAATCTTGCTGTAAAATACCTGTTTTTAAAAGCGGCAGCAAAAGTTCTTCCAACAGCATAATAAAAAGACCGACAGGAAGCATCATAGAAATATCAGCCAACGCGCTATACAAACTTCCTTTTACTAAGTCTTTGGCCCCCTTTTCACTGAGAGCAAATTTTTTCTGCAAGTATTTAAGCATGTGAACCCACCTTTCCGACCTTCCACGCTACTGCCGTTTGGTATTCTCGCCACATACCTGCATATATTCCATTTTGTCCAAGCAGATAGTTATGAGTCCCCTGTTCAACTATTTCACCATTTTCCATGACTAATATACAATCCACATTTTTAATTGAAGAAAGTCGATGTGCTATCATCAATACTGTTTTGCTTTTAATTAAATGTTCAAAAGCTTTTTGAATCTGATATTCATTTTCCGGATCAGCAAAAGCAGTTGCTTCGTCTAAAATGACAATGGGGGCATCCTTTAATATTGCTCTCGCCAGCGCAATCCGTTGCTGTTCTCCACCGGAGAGATAAACTCCATCAGACCCTACATGTGTCTCTATTCCTCTTGGCATTTTTGCCAATATATCATCGCACTGAGCAAGATGTGCTGCATGCAATACTTCCTCTACGGAAGCATTTGTATTAGCTGCGCGAATATTTTCCAACAAGCTTGTCTTAAACAATTTTGTATTTTGAAAAACGAAAGCAATTTTTTGCATCAAAGAGCTTTCTTTGAACCCACGTACATCTACTCCACCAATTGTAATACTACCTGAATCCACATCCCAAAACCGTGGTACAAGACTGGCTAAAGTTGACTTGCCGCTGCCTGAAGGCCCTACTAAAGCATAAGTTTTCCCCTCAGGAATCGTAAAATCAACACTTTTAACGGCAGCTTTCGTATTGCCCGGATAACTAAACGACACATTTGTGAAACGTACTTCATCACTTTCAGTTGTTTCAGCAAATTTACCTTCAGTAAGAGGCTCATTCTCAATAATTTTGTAAATACGATCAACAGCTTCTTTGGCTGCCATCGTGTTTTCACCTGTGTACATGATTTTGTTCATAAAAACGGCACTTAAAGGTACAAACAACATATAAAAGAGCAAATCAAGAAGAAAAGCTTTGTAATCGTAAGCGTTAAAAATCAATAGCAGCCCGATTGGAATCAATAAAAGGGAAGGGCCATTTATAGTCAGCATATAACCCACCATAGGTATGCGGCAGGATATTGCAAATTCTGATGCAAATTGCCAATAAGTTATGATGGCTTCATGGAAATTTTTAAAAGAATAAACTGTTTGTTGAAATACTTTGACAACAGGGATACCTCTTACATATTCCACTGCAGCTGTATTCATATCTTCCAGTGCATTAAGATATTTGTTCATTCTTTCTACCCTATCACCTCCCATCATTCGTTGCAAAAAGACAAGGCTTAAAACAGTTGGCAAAAGGCAAACCAAACCTAAACGCCAATCAAAAATGAATAATACAGCCAAGAAAACTATCGGCATAACCACAACTCCGGCTAAATCCGGCATTTGATGTGCTAAAAATGAGTGGGTCAGACTAGCATTATCATCAATTACTTTCCGTAATTTACCGCTGGCATTTGTGCGAAAAAAACCTAAAGGCAAATCAACTATTTTATGCATTGCCGCCTTACGCATGTTT
>JAQVYX010000110.1 GCA_029004715.1 Acidaminococcaceae bacterium
GAGTATGACAAATTGGAAAAAGCTATTTGCACCATAGCTTTTTTGCGTGCAGCATCTTCAATATTTAGAGCCTTATAATGCAAAAGTTGTACGCCAATTACTGTAGAAGCATATTCAGATAGCAATAAGTCTCCATCTTCAAATTCATTTTTAAATTTTGCTAAAATCAAAGTACCTAAGCGTATACCATTGCCAAAAATCGGAACAATTGTTGTATATTTATTATCAAAAAGACAAGGTGTATTTTCACTAAATGCGCATAATTTTCTATGTAAGGTATGGTTAGGAGAAGTTTCTTTAATATTGCTAAGCCAATGCATATATGCTGTTGGGAAAATTCTTTTCTCCAATACATTTTTTAGCATTATTTCACATTCAAACCCATCTAGTAATGCATAGCCCAAAACTTTTCCATCATTTGATACAATATAAATATTGGACTTAATAACATTTCTCAGTACATCCGCCATTTTTTCGTAGCTTAGCACTTCTGAATTTTGCAGTAATTTATTAATAATACGCGTTTTCTCTAATAACTCAAGCATGCTTTCACTCCCCTTGTTTTATGCCCTGGGATGATTTTTTTCATACACAGTAGCAATTCTTTCTGTTGTCAAATGTGTGTAAATCTGAGTTGTCGACAAACTAGCATGTCCCAAAAGTTCCTGCACTGCCCGCAAGTCCGCTCCATGCTCCAATAAATGAGTAGCAAAAGTATGACGTATTGTGTGCGGGCTAATATGCTTTTGTAAGGACAATCCCAAAATATGTTTATCTAAAATTCTTCTTACACTACGGTCAGTTAAGACAGTACCTCGGTGATTTACAAAGACCATGCCATGTTCTCTCACCGCGAATTTACTCATAATTATTTTACGACTGTTGGTATAATACTGTTCAATAGCGCTAACTGCCGCATGTCCTATAGGGACTAGGCGTTCTTTGTTGCCTTTGCCCAAAAGCAAAACATACTGATTAGACAAATCAACATGATTAGAGGTTAATCCTACTAATTCTGAAACACGACAACCGGTCGCATAAAGCACTTCTAAAATTGCTCGATCGCGCATTCCCAGTATACTATTGTCAGGCTGTTCCAACAATTCGTTAATTTCAAATTCTTCTAAAAAAACAGGCAATTTTTTATCAAGTTTAGGTGTCCGTATCTTCACGAAGGGATTTGATTTAACTACATTTTCACGTAATAAAAACTTGAAAAAAGAGCGCAGACTTGATATGCGCCTAGCAATAGTACGACGAGCAAACTTTTGTTCGTTAAGTTGCGCCAAGTATGCTCTAATATCTAGTACGCTTACTTCTTTCCACTGCAACTCTTTTTTTCGCATTAGCAAAAAGTCTTGAAAAATTGTCATATCAGCAGCATAACTTTTAATTGTCAAACCGGAACAGTTCTTTTCCACATTGAGATAATTAAGAAAGCCAGCTGCCCATTCATCCATTAATTTTTTCCCCATCATGGCCTACTCCTTGTAATACTTTCCAACAATTTATCCTAACACAAGAAAAAAAATTTTACAAGGTATTAAGTAGTTCCTTTAAAGCATCCAATCCCCTTTGTGCTAAAGCAGCATTTTTTTCTTTTTTCTTCATGCGTTTATGTTGCTCTAAAGGTGGTATTATGCCGAAATTAACATTCATGGGTTGTAAATCCTTTACTTGAGGATTGCTAATGTATTTCGCTAAAGCACCATGCGCTGTAACCTCTGGAAAGGCTATTAGTTCTTTTTCTTGCACTACCCTTGCTACATTTATGCCAACCATAAGTCCTGAAGCAGCGGATTCTACATAGCCCTCTACTCCTGTAACTTGACCGGCAAAAAATATATGTGGATTGCTTTTTAATGCAAAATATTTATTCAAAAGCATGGGAGAATTTATATAAGAATTTTTATGCATAACACCATAGCGCACAAATTCAGCTTTTTCCAAACCAGGAATAAGCCCAAAAACTCTTTTTTGTTCCGGCCATTTTAAATGGGTTTGAAAGCCAACTATGTTATAGAGCGTTCCTGCACCATCATCTTGTCGCAGTTGCGCCACTGCGTAAGCCTCAGAACCTGTTCGTGGATCTACTAAACCAACAGGCTTTAGTGGACCAAAGCGCATGGTATCTTCTCCACGCTTTGCCATTTCTTCAATCGGCATGCATCCTTCAAATACCATACCCTTTTCAAAATCCTCTACATGGGCAACCTCTGCATTGCATAGTTCCTGCCAAAAATGCTTGTATTCACTTTCTGTAAAAGGACAATTTAAATAGGCAGCTTCCCCTTTATTATAGCGCGAAGCTTTATAAACCTTGTCATAATTTAGCGTGTCTGCTTCTAAAATAGGTGCTGCAGCATCAAAAAAATGAAAATAATCGGTATGTACCAAATCTTTAATAGCTGCCGATAATGCTTCTGAGGTTAAAGGCCCTGTGGAAATAATAACATAATCTTCAGGTGGAAAATTTAATGTGCTTACTTCTTCTTCCACCAAAGTCACCAACGGATGATTTTTAATAGCACAAGTAATAGCTTTTGCAAATCCTTCTCTGTCAACAGCCAAAGCCCCTCCTGCCGGAACTTGGTATTTATCTGCCATAGATATGATGAGAGAGTCCAAAAGACGCATTTCCTCTTTTAGCAAACCCACTGCATTTTCTATATTATTCGCCCTTAACGAGTTACTGCACACAAGTTCTCCGAACAAATCGGTTTTGTGTGCAGAACTATGTTTTAAGGGCCGCATTTCGTGCAAAATCACCGGTACTTGGCGGCTGATTAGTTGCCAGACAGCTTCACAGCCAGCCAGTCCTGCGCCTATTACATGAATATTCATTTTATGCCCCTTTATTTTTCTTTTTTCTTCTTAGTAGAACTTAATTCGCATTCTTCATTACTGCAATGCACCAGTTTTTTACCTGAACGGTCTGTTCTCTCTAACTGAATACTCCCACATTTCGGGCAAACACTGTTTAACGGTTTGTCCCAAGAAGTAAAATGACATTTAGGATAGTTAGAGCAGCCATAAAAAACTCTTCTTGTTTTACTCTTGCGTTCAATTATATCGCCACCGCATAAAGGACAAGTAACTCCAATTTTATTTAAAATAGGCTTGGTATTACGGCAATCAGGGAAACCTGGACAAGCCAAGAACTTTCCATGTCGACCATCTTTAACCACCATCATGCGCCCACATTTTTCACAAGGTATGTCGGTAACAATAACAGGTAGATCTACAATAGGAATTTCTTTATCCGCTATTTCCAAAGCTTTAGCAAATGGTCCATAAAACTCAGCTAAAACTTCATTCTTATCTGCTTTATGTTCACCTACAGCATCTAATTCATTTTCTAAATGTGCACTAAAAGGTACGTCAATAAAATCATTAAAATATTGTATAAGCAATTCATGGGTTACAACACCTAAGTCAGTAGGCATTAATTTTTTGCCTTCTTTAGCTATGTAACCACGAGCCAAAATAGTTTGAATTATGGGAGAATAAGTACTGGGCCGTCCAATACCCTTATCTTCCAGTTCCTTAACCAGTGTTGCTTCCGTGAAATAAGCCGGAGGTTCTGTAAAATGCTGTACAGCCTCATTAACTTGGGCAACATCCAAAAATACATCCTTTTTTAGGCGCGGTACTTTTTTAGTTTTTTCTTCAGCCATTTCTTTTTTGTCGCTAAGCTTTAAAAATCCGTCAAATTTAATAGTAGAACCGCTGGCACGCAATTCATACTCACCACCGGAAATAACCAAGGCAGTTACTTCAGAAATCGAATTTGCCATTTGACTAGCTACAGCACGATTCCAAATCAAAGTATAAAGCTTTAATTGATCTTTGGACAAAAAAGATGCTATGGAAGCAGGAGTTCGCAATATGGACGTTGGCCTAATAGCTTCATGAGCTTCTTGAGCATTTTTCTTGCTGCTATAAACATTAATTTTAGCAGGCACATATTCCTCACCATACTCCGCGCTTACAAAATCTCTAATTGAAGCTATCGCAGAATCTGCTAAACGTACGGAGTCAGTTCTCATATAAGTAATAAGTCCAACCGAGCCCTCTTTGCCTACGTTAACACCTTCATAAAGTTGTTGAGCAACCATCATTGTCTTTTTGGTAGTAAAATTCAATTTGCGCACAGCTTCTTGCTGCAAGCTGCTAGTAGTAAAAGGAGCTGCGGCTTTACGTTCTCTGTCTTTTACCGTACTATCTTGCACTTGATAAGTTGCTGTCTGTAAATCTTTAACTACTTTATCAGCTTCTGCTTTATTATTAATTACTAATTTTTTACCGTCAAACTTCGCTACCTCTGCTTCAAACTTTGTAGCCTTACCCTTTTCATGTAAAGTTACAGAAGTCGTCCAATATTCATCAGAAACAAAACTATCAATTTCTTTTTGACGATCGCAAATTATTTTAACGGCAACAGACTGAACTCTACCAGCACTTAAACCCTTACGTACCTTACGCCATAATAAAGGACTGAGTTTATAGCCAACAATGCGATCCAAAATACGTCTAGCCTGTTGGGCATCTACCTTATCCATATCTATAGCTTGAGGATGTTTCAACGCATCTTTAATAGCGTCAACAGTTATTTCATGAAATTCAATCCTACATTTATCTTTAGGATCTACACCTAAGATATGTCCCAAATGCCAAGCAATAGCTTCACCTTCGCGATCCGGATCTGTTGCCAGATATATTTTATCAGCTTTTTTAGCAAGTGATCGCAACTCTTTTATTAAATCGCCCTTGCCTCTAATATTAATATATTTGGGTTCAAAATTTTCTTCAATATTTACACCAAACTGACTTTTTGGTAAATCACGTAAATGTCCCATAGAAGCCCGCACGGTATAATTTTTACCTAAAAACTTCTCAATGGTCTTGGATTTAGTTGGGGATTCCACTATCACCAAATTTTTTGTCATGAAAGATCCTCCTTAAACACGCATATATCTTTGACCAGGCTGTTGTCGCACTAATCCGCTAATTTGCAAATCCAGCAAAATACCACTAACGATTGACAACGCTAGTTCCGTTTTTGTTACAATCTCTTCCAAAGTAACTACTTCGCCGGGCGTTAACATAGCTAACACCAAATCAGCTTGGGCAGTCTGTTTATTTGAAAGGTTAGAAAACAGATTAGCTTTTTCTATCTTAACAGGTTTACGTTCTTTTAGCAAAAGCCCATAATCCTCTAAAATTTCTTCTGGGGCATCTACTAACATTGCCCCTTCTTTAATAAGCCCGTTGGTTCCTTTACTAGTAGCAGAATATATGTTGCCTGGAAGGCAATATACTTCACGGTTTTCCTCTAATGCAATATCTGCCGTAATCATAGCACCACTTTTTTGTGCTGCTTCTACCACTAAAACACCTCTGCACAGGCCCACAATAATACGATTGCGCACGGGAAAATTTTGCGGCAAGGGTTTTACTCCTGGTGCAAACTCAGAAACTATGGCACCATTTTCTAATATTGCTGCAAATATCTTACTATTAATAGCAGGATATAGCAAATCAATACCAGAACCTAAAACTGCTATGGTAGAACCTTT
>JAQVYX010000111.1 GCA_029004715.1 Acidaminococcaceae bacterium
CGTATTTCCAGTGCCAAAGCTATTTTAGTACTTGGCAGTGGTTCTCCGGCAGCAAAAAGTAGTGCCTCTAACTGTCCGATTAAAGAGGGTTGAAACATATATTATTCCTCCCGTAAAAACAAATATATTGGGGCAAAAGCTTCTTTTTGTCTAATATTTATTTTCTTTAAACGCAATAGCTCCAAAACAGCTAAAAAAGTAGCTATTTTTTCACTGCGGTTACCAACATTATCAAGAGCTTTGCTAAAAGCCACTGCTTTATTGTTGCAATGCAATAAAGATATAATGTCACTCATTTTATCCTGAACGTGAAACTCTTGCCGTGCAATAATTTGAGGCGTTATATCATCTTCTGCTACTAGTCCTGCCAAAGCCAGTAATAAATCATTAAGCATCATAGGCTTTAACTTACGACGAAAATGAGGCATGGGCATAGGGTCTCTTGCAACGCACAAAGACGCTAGGGCTAATTTCCCTCTTAACATTTCGGCATGCTTCTTAACTCTGCGATACTCGACTAACATTTCTACCAACATCTGCCGAGGATCAGCTTCTTCCTCATCTTCAACTATAGACTTTGGTAAAAGCATCTTAGACTTTATCTGCAACAAAGCCGCCGCCATAAGTAAAAAATCACTAGCTACTTCGATGCTATACTCTTTCATATTATTAATATACGTAATATATTGTTCTGTAACAGAAACAATGGGAATATCATAAATATCTATTTTATCTTTTTCAATAAGATGTATTAGTAAATCCAACGGACCTTCAAAATCCTGTACATGAATATTGTAAATGCTCATAACTTCCCCTGCTCTTAGTAAATATTCATTACTTTTTTGATTTCAAGCATATTTGCCGAAGCAATAACTTGAGCACGCTTTGCCCCGTCCTCAAGAACTTCTTTAATATATTCAGGTTTATTTTTCAAAACTTCTCTGCGAGTATGAATATCAGCTAATAAAGCATTCATTTTTTCTCCTAAACATTTTTTGCATTGTACGCAACCAATTTCTCCGGCACGACACAATTTTTCAATTTTGGCGACTTCACCTTCATTGAATACTTTGTGAAAAGTATAAACAATACAAACGTCAGGATTTCCTTTATCCGTTTTTTTAATACGTTTAGGATCTGTTATCATCATATTAATACGCTCTTGCATTTCTTTAGGTCCTGCTCCAAAAGGAATGGTATTGCCATATGACTTACTCATTTTTCGTCCATCTATGCCAGGCAAAACTTTGGACTTGGAAAATACTGCCTGTGGTTCCGGAAATAAATTCGTTTTATATAAATTGTTAAATCTGCGCACCATTTCACGAGTAAGTTCCAAATGTGCTGACTGATCTTCGCCAACAGGCACTGCCGTAGCTTTATAAAGCATGATATCAGCTGCCATAAGCACAGGATAGCCTAAGAAACCATAAGTATTAATATCTTTGCCTTGGCTTCCTAATTGTTGTAATTTATCTTTATATGTTGGCACCCGTTCTAACCATGACAAAGGGGTTGACATCCCCAAAAGCAAACTAAGTTCTGCATGTTCTTTAACATGTGATTGAATAAATATTATATTCTTTTCCGGGTCAAGACCGGCGCTCAACCAATCTAGCGCCATTTCATGAATGTTTTCCTGTAATTTTGAAGTGTCATCATAAGAAGAAGTTAAAGAATGTAAATCCACAATAGAAAAAATACATTCATAATCATGTTGCAATTTAACCCAATTTTCCAATGCTCCCATATAATTTCCTAAATGAAAACGGCCTGATGGTTGCATACCACTAAAAATACGATCTTTTTTCATATTACTTACCTCTTTTTTATTAAAATAGCAATCCTAAAACTCCATTTACTAGCCCCATATACATGGAAACAAATGGAGAAACAATTGTGCTTACAATACCTGTAAAGCATATAGCAATTAGAATGTACATGCTATAAGGAGCAATTGTTTGCTCATAGGCATAAGCTCTTTGGCTGGGGAGCAAAGCCATTAAAATCTTGGACCCATCTAAAGGTGGAATCGGTATTAAATTGAAAAAAGCAAACCACACATTGTAAAGCTGTAGCCAGCGTAAAAATGTATAGACACCTTGAGTTAAAAACCCAAATTTTCCCAAAAACAACATCAAAAATGTGGCCAAAAAACATAAAACCAAATTAGCTCCCGGTCCTGCAAATGCTACTTTCATAATATCCTTTTTATAATTCTTGTAATATGCTGGATTAATTCCTACAGGTTTTGCCCAGCCAAAGCCAACCAAAACCAGCATAATGGCACCCATAATATCCAAATGCGCCAGTGGATTCATAGTTAAACGTCCTTCTAATTTAGGTGTAGGATCTCCTAAAGAATAAGATACCTGACCATGTGCATATTCATGTACTGTTATGGCAATAAGTAATGCCGGTATCCGAAAAATAATCCCTGAATCTAAACTTAACATACTTACCTCCATGTAATAAATTGCCTGTTTAAACTAGCGAAAAAGACTGTAATTTGTCTTCATACAGCTTATCATACAAGAACAATTTCTAAAATTTTAAAAATGTATACACATCATTATACAGGATTTAGTAATAAAAGTAAAAGAAAAGGCAGACATTCCTTTAGGATATCCGCCTTTTCTCACATTTTATTCACCTTTGAATTCAGGCTGACGCTTTTGCTTGAAAGCAGCTATGCCTTCGGTACAATCTTTAGAACTTAAACATAAAGGTTGAACCGTAGTTTCTGTAAACAATACATCGTTTAAATCGGCATTAGGTTTATTTAATATTTCCTTAATAAAACCCACGGCAAGAGGCGCCGAGGCAGCTAATTTTTCTGCCATAAGCTGTGTTTCTTTTTTGAGCAGCTCAGTGGAAAATAGATGATTAATCATCCCCAGTTTCATAGCCTCTTGTGCATCTATAAGCTCAGCAGTAAACATAAGTTCCTTAGCTTTGTGAATTCCTACTGCTTGAGGCAGAAAATAAAATCCACCACAATCCGGAATTAACCCTATTTTGGAAAAACTTTGAGCAAATCTAGCATTGTTGTCAGCATAAACCAAATCACAGGCCAACATAAGATTTGCTCCTGCTCCGGCTGCTACACCATTAACCATAGCGATAAAGGGTTTGGAGATAGTTGTGATTTTTTGGACTAATTGACCGACTTTCTCGATAAAAGTTTTCTGAGCAACTACCCCATCCAAAGTCTCTAGGTAAGTCAAATCCCCGCCGGCGCAAAAAGCCTTGCCTTCACCGGTAATAATCGCCACTCTAACGTCATTATCATTAGCTACCCTATCTAATGCCTGATGAAATTCATCAACCAAATTATTATTAAAAGAATTTAAACTTTTAGGTCTATTTAACCTAATCCAAGCTATTTTTCCGGTTTTTTCATAAATTACATCCATGTTCGTACGCGCCTCCCTAAATAGTTATGTACTTATAATAATTCCACAAAAAACATTTTTATCCTGCCTTTTGTGGTTTTAATTCCAAGATTACTAGTTCAGGATTTGTGCCTAAGCGCATAGGGACACCCCACAGGCCATAACCACTGGTTACATATGCTATCATATGATCGAATTTTCCTTCTCCATAACTCAAATCATACATAGCCTTAACAATCATATTATTGGGAAATACCTGTCCTTCATGGGTATGCCCCGCTAAATACAAATCATACCCTAATGCTGCGGCCTTTTTCATTCTACGTGGTTGGTGATCGACTAAAATAGCAAATTCATGCGCGTTACCGTGGCTTAAAAGTTTTAAACTTGTATCACTTTTATCATGGGAATAATCATCTAAACCTGCTAATTTTATCTTGCCAAGATGTACAGCCTGATTAAGCAAAACCTCTACATGGACTTGCTCTAGAGCAGCTATTTCTAATTTAGTGTTTTTCGTAAAATAATCATGATTTCCTAAAACCGCATAAGTTCCATATTTGCTGTGCAAGTTTTTTAAGGGTATGTAACTTTTTGTATCAGCCACATAACTCCATTGGTCATCAATGATATCTCCTGCGATAATAACTACATCAACATTTTGAGCATTAATACGCCGTACCAAATCATCGCAGTACTCTCTGCCTAATAACTTACCCAAATGCAAATCGCTGACAAGCAAGATTTTTAGCGGTGAAGAAATTTTGTTAGATACAATTGTCTCATGTATTATACGCGGATTACGGGCATTATAAGTACCGTAAACACAAGCAAAGAAAACTATAACAAGCATACTAACAACAAAGTGCTTACCGTAATGACGGATATTTTTTCTCGCCAACACTTGCACTACCTGTACAAGTGCAAGCCATAAAATAATAATAATAAAAGAGTAAAAAGAAAAAATCAGCCAATAGCCTGCTACCATTGTCCATGCTTTAACAAAAGTAAGTGGCCAACTGGCAGGAAATGATCTTGTGACTAAAAAAGAACCGGAAAGCACTAACCATAACAGTAAAAAAGGCAGCCCCCGCAAAAACGGAAACAGCTTACGATAAAAAAAATATGGCAGAATGCTACAAGAAGTCACAACCAAAGCAATTAATAAAAATAGTGTCATGAATTTCTCCTATCATCCAGCCACTTTTCTATAAGTGGTTTAGCATATTCCCCTATTTTTTCATAAGTATGAGCCGTTGGGTGCAGACCGTCCCAATAATTAAAACTTAATTCCTGCTGTGTTAAACCAATTGCCGCTTGGAAATCAAAAATATGACAATTATTGCCAAATTGCCTAACTAGCTGTTTTCGCAGGTTACTTACTTTTTCATTAATATTATTTTCTGCTATTAACCATGGTAAAACAAGTCCGAAATCATAGTGCAAATCTGTGGCCCACGTTATCGCTTTTTCTACATCGCTAAGGATAACTCTTAGAGGCCTGTTTTGCAACAAATCATTTGTTCCCCCTAAAAATATAATCCTATGTACTTTTTCTGGTAGCACCGTATATTTCATGGTCTCCAATATATCGTCGCAAGTGGTTCCACATTCGCCATAATTAAGTAATATTACATCCTGTGCAAGTAAATTTACTTTTGCCAGCCAAGAATGCTCTTTACCAAAAGGAAATCCATAGATTAAAGAATCTCCAAAACAAGCAATATACCTTTTCATTATATTCACCTATAAAAAGGGTCAAAATGCCATAGCAAATTGACCCCTGATTTCTATCTCTTTTTAGTATTTAAACCATCACGCAAATATTCATTAAGAATATGTACATGTGTCCCCTTCATACCAAGAGATTCCGTTTCTAATACACCGGCGCTTTCAAATTTACGCAAAGCATTTACTATGACAGAACGAGTAATCCCAGCTCTATCAGCTATTTTGCTAGCAACTAATAATCCCTCATCACCCTCAAGTGCATTAAGTATTTCAGTAATAGCTTCTAATTCCGAGTATGACAAATTGGAAAAAGCTATTTGCACCATAGCTTTTTTGCGTGCAGCATCTTCAATATTTAGAGCCTTATAATGCAAAAGTTGTACGCCAATTACTGTAGAAGCATATTCAGATAGCAATA
>JAQVYX010000112.1 GCA_029004715.1 Acidaminococcaceae bacterium
TGTAGCTGGTATTGGTGGCTATAAATATTACCAAGATAAACAAAAAGCGGCTGAGCCAGTAGTTAAAACGGCTACAGTAGAAAAAGGAAACGTAAGAAAAACGATTTCTGCTACAGGTGCTTTAAGTGCAATTGATAATGTTTCTATTAACTCTAAAATTACAGGCAGAATTATTGGCGTTTTTGTAGAGGAAAACCAACATGTTGAAGCAGGACAAAAGTTAGTTCAGCTGGATGATACTACTTTATTGGCTACGCAAAAGCAAAAAGAAGCACTGCTTACTGATGCTGCTGCTAAATATAATAGGTATCTAGCCTTGGTCAATGATGGAGCTATTGCTCGTAGTGATTACGACACGGCTAAAGCTGATTATTTGGTGGCACAAGCAGCCTATGATAGTGCTGTATCTAGCACCAAAGATACTACTATTTATTCCCCGATTTCCGGTACTATAATTGGTAAACCGACTCCTGTTGGGCAGACCGTATCATCGGGTATTTCCACACCGCAAGTTTTGATGTCAGTAGCTAATTTGAATAAAATGCAAATAGAGCTAATGGTAGATGAATCAGATATAGGTCAAGTTGTGGTAGGCCAAAAGGTAGAGTTCACGGTGGATTCTTATACAAATCGTACTTTTGAGGGAGAAGTGCGTTTAGTATCTCGCAGCGCTACTACTACCAACAACGTTATCTATTATACTGTTTATGTAAATGTAGATAATGCAGATGGTAAATTGCTACCTACTATGACCGCTAGAGCCAATGTAATCGTGGGAGAAAAAGATGGCGTGCTTATGGTACCGACTTCTTGCCTGCGTACTGAAGGTAAACAAAAATACGTACAAGTCTACGATGAAAAAACTAAAGAAATAAGCAATGTTAATGTTAATGTAGGTCTGCTCGGTGATGACACTGTAGAGGTTACGGGGGATTTGCAAGAAGGACAGAAAGTTCTCGTTAAGGCTACTAAAGCAACTACTACAAATAAAAAAAATAATAATATATTAGGTGGACCTGGTCATGGACCTGGAATGTAAATAAAGGAGCAAGCATATGTCAGTCATTGAGTTGAAAGATATAATGAAAACTTATATTATGGGTGATTCTGTTGTGCATGCTTTGGACCATGTTACTGTTAATTTTGAAGTGGGAGTTTTTACCGCTATTATGGGACCATCAGGTTCAGGCAAGTCTACCATGATGAATATTTTAGGTTGCCTAGACAGACCTACATCAGGGCACTATTTTTTAGACGGCAAAGATGTAGCTGGCTACACTGACGACGAATATGCGCTAACACGAAATCAGAAGATAGGATTCGTTTTTCAAAACTTCAATTTATTGTCAAGAATCAGTGCCTTAGATAATGTGGCTTTGCCACTTATTTATGCAGGTGTTAATTATGAGGAACGTTGCGAAAGAGCAAAAAAAGCTTTGGAATCCGTAGGGTTAGGGGACAGAATAGATCACAAACCTAATGAAATGTCGGGAGGACAACGGCAGCGCGTAGCTATAGCCAGAGCGCTTGTTAATAATCCGGCAATTGTTATGGCTGATGAACCTACCGGGAATTTGGATAGTAAGTCTACCTTTGAAATCATTGATATTTTTAAAGCTTTGAATGCCGAGGGTAAAACTATTATTATGGTAACTCATGAACCGGAAATAGGAGAAATGACAGAAAGAATTGTAACTATGCGTGATGGCAAAATGGTTAGTGATGAACGGAGGTAGCCTTTAATGTTTCAAGAATGTATAAAAATGGCCATTGACGGCATGATTACGAATAAACTTCGTACCTTCTTGACCATGTTAGGCATTGTTATTGGCGTTGGTGCTGTTATTGCCATGGTTTCTTTAGGATTTGGCATGCAAGAACAGGTAAAAAAGAATATTTCTAGCTTGGGAAGTAATTTACTCATTGTAATGTCAGGAGGCAGGACTGCTTCGGGAGCAAGAATTGCGGCAGGTAGCGGTTCTAAACTTACATATGACGATGCTAAGGCTATTGAAAAAAATATTGATGGTGTTAAGTATGTTGCTCCTTCGGTGCAATCCAGCTATCAGCTGGTTGTAGGCAATCAAAATTGGACATCCACTGTGGAGGGAACTACACCCAATATTATTGACATTAGAAGTTTTAAAATAGACGATGGACATATGTTTACGGACAGAGATTTGAACAGTAGAAGCCGTGTTTGTGTTATTGGACAGACGGTGGTTGATAATTTATTCCCGGAAGGTTCAGCGGTAGGCAAGATTATGCGTATTAACAAGGCGCCTTTTCAGGTTATTGGTACACTGGCATCCAAAGGCCAATCTGCTAATGGGCAAGATCAAGATGACGTGGTATATATTCCCTTAACTACTGCTCAGCAAAGGGTAATGGGGATTACTTATATTAGAAATATAACGGTTCAAGCTGAAAATGAGAACACTGTAGATTCAGCACAGGCTGATATTGAAGCTTTGCTGCGTACAAGGCATAAGATTAAAGCAGGCGGCGACGATGATTTTACCGTCAGAAACTTATCGGCTTTAATGGAAACTATGGTTGAGACTACCGGTACAATAACTTTGTTATTGGGTATTATTGCTGCTATTAGTCTGTTAGTTGGCGGTATTGGTATCATGAATATAATGTTGGTGTCTGTTACAGAACGGACACGCGAAATTGGAATTAGAAAGGCTTTGGGGGCCACTTATCGGAACATACTGCTGCAATTTCTGATTGAAGCTGTGGTTATAGGTGTTGTAGGTGGTATTATAGGAACTATTTTTGGCGTAGTAACAGCACTGGTCATCGCGCATTTTGCTGGTTGGAGTGCGGTAATTTCTATTTGGGCTATTATTATTGCTGTAGTGTTTTCTGTGGGCATTGGGCTTTTCTTTGGTATTTATCCTGCTAGGCAAGCTGCTTTGCTAGACCCCATTGATGCATTGCGTTATGAATAAAAAAATTAATTATAGTGATGTATGGCGGGCATGGATTAAATATTGCCATGAACCCAAAACAATTTTTGATTTAAAGGACAGAGCAAAAGCTTTGCTCTTGCTTTGTGCATTTGCTTTTATTATCTATTTGCTTGTACAAGTTATTTTTACTTGATATAATATAAAAATAAACTTGGGCACATAGAGAGGAATTCTGATATGAACCGTAAGAAATTGGGAATTATGGGGGGAACCTTTGACCCGATACATAATGGTCACTTGGCAACGGTTGAATTCGTACGCAAGAAATTAGGCTTGGAAAAAGTAATGTTTGTTCCAGCGTATGCGGCACCACATAAAATCGGTGGGGAGTTCTCACCGGCCCAGGATCGTTATAATATGACGGCACTGGCAATAGAAGGTAATGCTTATTTAAAACTTTCTGATATAGAATTGCGACGTGAAGGTGTATCATATACCTATGATACGTTGGTGACATTAAAGAAGCAATATGGTAGTGAATATGAGTTGTTTTTTATTATTGGGGCTGATTCAGTGGTGGCCTTAGATTCATGGCATAGGGTGCGGGAAATAATGCAAATATGTACTTTTGTTGCGGCTACTAGGCCAGGATTTGCACCAACCGTAGATAAAGTTATAGAAGATTTTGGGGATTTAGGTAGTAAAAGCATCCTTTGGGTTGATACCCCAGAGGTAGATATTTCTTCAACTGAAATAAGAGAACGGGTAAAAAAGGGACATTCTATCAAAGAATTAGTGCCAGAGGCAGTAGCGGAGTATATTCGACAGAAAGACCTCTACCGCCGGTAGTAGGTCTTTCTGTTTTATTTTTCGAAAGGAGCCAAAGAATATGGAACTTGTACAAATGAAAGAGTTACTAAAGGCCTCGTTGCCTGTGAAAAGGTATGAACACTCACTAGCTGTTTGTGAAACTGCGAGAGAGTTCGCTTTGGCTCATGACGTAGACGTGGCAAAGGCAGAGATTTCCGGGCTTTTACATGATTGCGGTAGAGAAGTATCAAGTCGTGATAACTTGGATAAAGCCGCAGAATTGGGCATTGAAGTAGATAAAATAGAACGCAATCAACCTATTTTATTGCATGCAAAACTAGGGGTTTATTACGCTCAGAAAAAATATGGTATAACAGACAAAACTATTTTAGAAGGAATCCTATATCATACTACAGGGGCACCGCATATGAGTAAGTTGGCTAAAGTAGTTTATTTAGCAGATTTGCTAGAGCCTACTAGAAGTTTTCCCGGTATTGAAGAAATGCATGAATTAGCAAAAATGGATTTAGAAAAAGCTATGTTTAAAGCATATGCTCAAACTATACGCTATTTATTAGAATATGATTTGCTAATTCATCCAAGTTGCATTGCTGGGTATAATGAAATAGCAATCAAATACAAAAAAAAGAAACTTGCTAGATAGGAGTCAATAAATGAGCGATGAAGAAATAGGGAGAAATCCTAAAAAATTCAAGCGACGAGTTCGCTGGGGGAGGGTATGTTTATTTATTGCTATTATATGTGCTATAATTGCCGGTTGCTTTTTTGTGGGTCAGTTGGCCTTCAAAATGTTTTTTGCGCCTAAGATTCCGGTTGTAGCAGCTACTGAGGACATCGGTACCGATGAAATGTTAAATAGACGTATTAATGTTTTATTATTGGGGATTGATGATGGGGATAGTGATGATTTTGGTAAGAATATACAACAAAGAACAGACGCTATGCTTGTTGTTAGCTTTGATCCTGATAATAATGAAGTATCCTTATTATCTATACCTAGAGATACGCGGGTAACAATTCCTGGCCAACGCGGATTGGATAAGATTAATGCTGCTTATGCCTATGGCGGTATAAAACTTGCTAAACAGACAGTCGCTAATTTATTACAAATTCCTATTCATTACTATGTGTTGGCCAAGTGGCAAGGTTTTATTCAGATTATGGATATTTTGGGCGGTATTGATATTTATGTAGAGCATAATATGAACTATGAAGACCCCTATGCTAATTTGCAGATTCACCTAAAACAAGGCTATCAGCATTTAAACGGAAAAGAAGCCGGTGAATATGTGCGTTTTAGACATGATGAACTAGGTGATATTGGTAGAGTTCAGAGACAACAGAAATTTTTCAAAGCCTTGTCTAGTGAATTTTTCCAGGTGGGTAACGTGGTGAAACTTCCCATGCTTATTGAAGCGTTGGAAAAAAATACAAAAACTGATATGGATACCTTTACGATGATTAGGGCGGCTAATAGCTTTAAAATATTTGGTGGTGAGAGAGTCCAATCAGAGATGGTATATGGAGATTTTAAAACTATTGATGGCTTGAGTTATTGGGTGACATCGCCAAAACAAGTAACAAAATCCCTAGACGAACTAAAAATCCCCCATGGAAAGATAACGAAAATTTAAAGGGAGCTGGTAAGCTACATGAAAAATGCAAAAAAAATGGCTAATCAAATAGCAGCTTTTGCTGCTGATAAAAACGCAAAAGATATTTTATTATTAAAAATGGAAGGTATTTC
>JAQVYX010000113.1 GCA_029004715.1 Acidaminococcaceae bacterium
GACTCATCAAGAGATACCTACGCAGCAATTTTTAATTCCACTTTATTTGGACGCGTTGCCACAAGAAGTAAGTATGATTGAGGAATATAGAAAAGAATTTTTACAGCTTGGTGTAGATATAGAGCCGGGTGGGGAGACAGTGCTAAGGGTATCGTCGTTACCGGCTGATATAAAAAATGACGAGGCAGAAGAATTTATTAGAGAAATATTAAAGCTTTTGTCCGAAAATAAAAACATAAAACCAGCAGATTTGCGCGAAGAAGTTTTACATTATGCAGCCTGCCATAGTGCGATTAGGGCTGGAGAAGTACTAAACATTCGGCAAATGCGGGCACTTATTTTAGAACTTTTAAATACTGAGCATCCTTTTACTTGCCCGCATGGACGCCCTTGTATGATAGAAATAACTTCAGAAGAGTTATACAAAATGTTTAAGAGAACTTAGGGGTAAGTATGAATATTGCTACAACAAGAGGTCTAAATGGTGGGAATGCGTTACCTACACAAGCCAAAAAATGGGCACGATTACTGGAAGTACCATATATAGAACGTCAGGGAAATGGCTCCTTGCAAGCCATTAAGGATGCCTATAATCTAGATGGTATTTTAGTAGCAACAAAAAATGGTCCACAGCTTTTTTCTGATGAAGGAATTCTTTTTTATCATCCTGGTATGGCTGTATTACGTTTACAAAAAATTTTTCAGGGTGAACAGGATAATTTTGTAGCGGCTTGTGAATTAAAGCTGGGGAGTAGAATATTGGATGCTACCTTAGGCTTTGCCAGTGACGCGGCTATAGCTTCTTATGTAGTTGGCAATGATGGACTTGTACAGGGTTTGGAAGCTTCCAAACCCTTATGGTTTTTGGTTACAGAAGGCCTGCAACACTATGTAAGTGATGAACCATTGCTTGACCAAGCTTTAAGAAGAATAAAAACGAAATGGACAGAAGCAGGCATATATTTGAAAACATTAGCGTCAGATAGCTTTGACGTAGTGTATTTCGATCCTATGTTTAAATACCCTGTTAAGTTATCTTCTAACATGAAGCCTTTGCGCCCCATGGCTTATACGGAGCCTTTGGTGCGAGCAACACTAACAGAGGCATTGCGGGTGGCACCATTGGTGGTGGTGAAGGAACGCACGCCAAGAGTTCTTAGAGATTTAGGAATAAACGAATTATTGGGCAGTAAATATAGCAAAGTTAAATATGGGATTTTGAGGAGGAAAGCGAATGAGACGACCTAAGGTAATTGTTATTTTGGGACCCACGGCCACAGGTAAAAGCAATTGTGGCATTATGTTGGCTCATAAGCTTGATGGTGAAATTATTTCAGGAGATTCCATGTTGGTGTATAAGCACATGGATATTGCCACTGCAAAACCTGCTGCACAAGAATTGTCAGAGATAAAACATCACTTGATTAATGTTTTAGAACCTAGCGAAAAATTCAACGTAGTTGATTTTAAAGAACGTGCTACAACTTTAATCCATGATATTAATGCTAGAGGACATATGCCTATTATCGTAGGCGGCACAGGTTTATACATTAAAGCGCTTTTGGAAAATTATGATTTTGCCCAGGCGCAGGCTGTAGGGAATTTAAGGGTGGATTTAGAGAACTATGCTATTAAAGAAGGAAATCAGGCTTTACATCAACGCTTAGCACAAGTGGACGCTAAAGCTGCTAAAAAACTGCATAGTAATGATCGCAGGCGGGTTATTCGGGCTATTGAGACAGCTATGCAGGGCGAAGAGGTTTCGCAAAAACATGCTCATGCAAGTCCTTATGATGCCACGGTATTTGGTTTACACATGCCTAGGGAACTTTTGTATCCTAGAATTAATAAACGCGTGGATAGTATGGTGGATGCCGGCATTTTTGAGGAAACCAAGAAGCTTTTAGCAATGGGAGTGCCTGAAGATGCTCAAGCTATGAAAAGCATCGGGTATAGGCAAATTTTAGCTTATTTTCATGGTGAATATGATAAAAATACTTGTATTGATAAAATAAAGCAGGCCACACGCAATTTTGCTAAAAGGCAGTTTACTTGGTATAAAAAAATGCCCTATATACAATGGCTAGAAGTAGGGGAACCGCTAACTACAGAAATATATGTAGCAGAAATGCTAAGAGTACTTGAACAAAAACGTAAACTGCGGTAAGATTATGTAAAATAGGTAGTGATATAGGAGGAAATTATAGTGACTACAGTAGCAAATAATAAAGCAATTAATTTGCAGGACAGTTTTTTGAATCATGTACGCAAAGAAAATTTAGCCGTGGTGATTTATTTGGTAAATGGATTTCAACTGCGTGGTTTAGTAAAAGGATTTGATAATTTTACTGTTATTATTGAAAATGAAGGTAAGCAACAGATGGTTTATAAACATGCCATTTCTACTATTTCTCCTGTAAATAGCATGCAGATTATGATGGCAGATAAAATAGAGAAAAAGGAATAGTATTTTAAAGAAGACGACGCTTTCTTTGGCGTTGTTTTTTCAAAGGGGTGTAGCCATGGAAACAGACATTAAGTTGTTTATAGAATACTTAACTGTAGAGCTAGGGCTGGCCCAGAATACACAAGATGCTTATGAACGAGATTTAAGGCTTTTTGATGAGCAGGTTAAAAAAAATATTAAAAACATTACCAGACAAGATGTTATTGCCTATATGTCTTTTTTGAAGAAAAAAGGCTATGCTCCTGCCAGTATTGCTCGCAAGTTAGCAGCTTTGAAGTCATTTTTTCGTTTTATGACTGCTGAAGGATATTTAGAAGTAGATCCAGCTGAAGTTATCGAGGCCGGGACTAAGGGTACGATTTTGCCTAGCGTATTAAATTGTCAGGAAGTAGATTTGCTTTTGGAAACACCTGATGTGTCTACTAATGAAGGGTATCGTGATCGTACTATGCTGGAAGTGCTTTATGCTACCGGTATACGTGTGTCGGAATTGGTTAATATGCCTGTTTCCGGTGTTAATTTGCAGATGAAGTATCTTATTGCTTTTGGCAAGGGGTCGAAAGAACGGATTATTCCCTTGGGACATTATGCCATTGAGTATTTAGAGAGATATTTAAAAGTAGTTAGACCACAATTGCTGAATAATGATAGCCAGGAAAAATGCTTGTTTCTTACGATGCACGGTAGCGGTATGACACGGCAAAGGTTTTGGCAAATAATTAAACAGTATGGTCATGAGGCAGGGATAAGAAAAGAACTGAAGCCACATATTTTGCGGCACTCGTTTGCTACCCATTTATTGGATAATGGAGCGGATTTACGCACCGTGCAAGAATTATTGGGACATGCGGACATATCGACGACTCAGATTTATACACATTTAACAAATAAGAGATTAAAAGCTATATATGAGAAAGCCCATCCACGGGCATAATGGGGAGAGATAAATGGTTAGACAAAAGAAAACAACGGGCCGACCAAGCAACTCTCATAAGAAAAAAGGAGGTGGCGGATTAATATTAGTTGTTGCTGTACTGGTTTTGGTTATGTTCATGGGGTTTCTTTTTGCGTCTTATAAAACTCCCAATACAGAACACAGAAGCTTTTCTGATATAGTAAGTGAAATAATCCCTAAGGGTATGAATTCAGATAAATCATTGCAAGCTGATGTTAAATCTGAAGAAAAAGCCCCTTCGTCTAAAGATAATGTTAATGAAAGTTTAGAAAAAAAGCAGCAAAAAGCACAAACAGCAAAAGATAAGGCCACAGATAAAAACACGGTCATTCCCAGTTCTCATTCGGGTTTAAGTGGTAGGATAGCTGTAGTAGTAGATGATTGTGGATATGATTTAGGCCCGGTAGAAACTTTGACAAGTTTGCCCATAGACATGGCTTTTTCCATCATACCTTTTAAGGCTAATAGCAGCGCTGCCTTAAAGCTCATTATTAAAAACGGGCAATTGCCTATGTTGCATCTTCCTATGGAACCCATGGATGCTAGTGAAGCCTCGGAAAACCGTATGGTGACGGTAGCCATGACGAAGGAAGAAGCACAAAAGTTTACCGAAGAGGCTATTGATAGTTTACCTGGTATTAAGGGAGTTAATAACCATCAAGGGTCTAAGGCTACTTCTAATACGGCAACCATGGAGGCAGTTTTGGAAGTTTTGCGTAGTAGGGGCTTGTTTTTTGTTGACAGTAGAACTATAGCATCTTCTGTTGCCTATAAAGTTGCCCGTCAGTTAGATATTAGTACAGGGCGCAACAGTTTATTCCTCGATAATAGCAGTAATGTTGCCAGCATAAAAAAACAAATTTGGGCAGCGGCTAATATTGCAAATAAATATGGCTCCGTAATTGTTATTTGCCATGCTAGACCGGCTACTGCACAGGCCTGGGTGGAAATATATAAAGAAGTACAGAAGGCCGGAATAACATTTGTGCCGGTAACTGATTTATTAACATAAGGAAGGGATAAGAATGGATTTTGTAGAAGAAACAATTGAAAAATATGAGAAGTTTATAAACCCATCTATGGCACGCTTATTTCGTTTCATGGGTTTGGGCAGTGTGGAGACAAAGGCTCAAGGATGGATTATTACTGACAGCGAAGGCAATGATTATATTGATTGTCTAGGCGGGTATGGGATGTTTTGTGTAGGGCACAGACACCCTAAGGTAATTGAGGCCGTAAAAAAATCTTTAGATATGATGCCTATGCATGGAGAAGTTTTGTTTAATAGGCCTATGGCAGATTTAGCAGAACGTTTAGCAGAAATAACTCCCGGCAAACTGCAATACAGTTTTTTTGTGAATAGTGGTACTGAAGCTGTTGAAGGCACATTGAAAGTTGCGCGGTTAGCTACGGGCAGAAAAAAATTCATTGCGGCTAAAAATGCTTTTCATGGTAAAACTTTTGGCTCTCTGACAGCTACCGGACGGGATATGTTTCGTACACCATTTCAACCTTTATTGCCTAATTTTGAACATGTTGCTTATGATGATATTGCCGCTTTGGAAGCAGTAATGGATAATGATACAGCAGCAGTAATTTTGGAACCTATACAAGGGGAAGGCGGGATCATCGTTCCTCATGATGGTTATTTTAACGCAGTGCGGGCGCTATGCGATAAATACGGAGCCTTGTTGATTGCCGATGAGGTGCAAACCGGTATAGGCCGTACAGGACAATGGTTTGGGATTAATCATGATGGCGTTGCTCCTGACCTTATGGCTACGGCTAAGGCTTTGGGCGGCGGTGTTGTGCCTGTTGGTGCTATTACAGCTACGCCGGAGGCATGGAAAGGCCTAATAGAAGCACCTTTCTTGCATACGTCTACTTTTGGTGGTAATCAGATGGCTTGTAGTGCCGGCTTAGCGACTTTGAAAATAATTGAAGAAGAAGATTTATTACAACGTGGTACGCAAACAGGCGCCTATTTAAAGGCTGGACTAGAAGCGATTGCTAAAGATTATCCAGCTGTAATTAAAGAAGTACGT
>JAQVYX010000114.1 GCA_029004715.1 Acidaminococcaceae bacterium
CTCACATGCTCCCCTGTAAGTCCCTGTTTGGCCAATTTTTCTTCATATTCACTGGCACCTGCACAATCCATTTTGGTAACACGAACACCTCGGTTACCAAAATGATCTAAACGCTCTCCTGTAAAAGCATCAAAAATCATGGCCCCTCTAATACTATCTTTTAATGTCAATAAAGCCTTAAACCCTTTTTCTATAGCCAAGATTGAAACTCCGGCGCTCCTTAGTTTTTCTTTTGCTATCGCGTGGCCTTGGTTTACATTTTCCGCTCTACAACTATGTACAGCTATAAGAGGCTTGAAAATTACTTGGTCAGCCTGAATTTCTTCAACTTTTATGCTAATGAAATCCGCTTTGCCTCGCTGATGATTGCGAGCGCGCCGCAGCATAGCTACTACACCTTTTTCCACATCATTTTCATCTAAAATGCGTTCGGCACCTGAAATATGGCGCCCGCCTTTTTCGTGGGGTCCACCTATAGCAGAACGCATTTTTACACTAAATTGCATAACCATACACCTCCTATATACCACTACTTTGCCGCTTATAATTGCGGTTTGGTAGTCGTTCTTCCTAAATCTTGCAACATAACCTTATCTGCCTTTGGATTGCGGCCACCGGTAGTTAAATAACCACCAATCATAATGCCATTTAATCCACCGCTTAAAGCCAAAGCCTGCAAATCTCTAAGATTAACTTCTCTGCCTCCTGCCGTGCGAATTAAGGCATGAGGTAAAATAAAACGAAAAACGGCAAAAGCTCGCAAAATTTCCCAAGCCGTTAAAGGCTTATTGTGTTCAAAGGGCGTCCCCTTAACAGGGTTTAATATATTTAAAGGCACAGAATCTACGCCTAAGCGTTTTAACTCCATCGCCATTTCCACTCTTTGCTCAGGTGTTTCATTGAGGCCTAATATCCCCCCAGAGCAAATTCTAATGCCAGCTGCTTTAGCCGCTTCTAAGGTTGACATCTTATCTTCATAAGTATGCGTACTGCAAATATCCGGGAAATGACTTGGTGCCGTTTCTATGTTGGAATGGAAACGAGTTATCCCAGCTTTTTTAAGTTCAACCGCCTGCTCATTTGTTAATAGGCCCAAAGAAGCACATACTTCAATTTTCACCTCTTTTTTTATGCGAGTCAGTGCCTTACATATATTTTGGAAATCCTTGTCCTCGCTTTGCCCACGGCCACTCGTAACAATAGAAAAACGTACAGCTCCTGCCGCTTTGGCCTTTTTTGCCGCCGCTACAAGCTCTTCTTCTTCCAATAAGCCATAAACATCAACGCCGGTTTTACTATAAGCAGATTGAGCACAAAACTTGCAATTTTCCGGACAATGGCCACTACGAGCATTAATAATAGCGCAGCAATCAACATCACTACCATTAAATTTTTGCCTGATTTTGTCTGCCATAGCCAAGAGTAACATAGTATCATCATCAGATACATTAATTAGCTCATTGGCCTCTTCGCGTGTTAATTCTCCACCTGCTATAACTTTTTGCGCATACTCTAGTATCATATTTCTGCCTCCGTAAACCAAATTTAAACTTCCAGTTAACATTACTATTGTAGTAAGCGGCATTTCTTATGTCAACTTTATTTTTCATTAGGTTAACGCATTTTGTTCCATAAAAAAACACCACCTGCAAAAGCAGGTGGTGCCACAGACAGGTTTTAACTTAAAATCCTAGTAACAATATCATGCCAACTAATAAACCGATAAAGATACCTAGTCCATTACGCTTGCATACTTCCATAGGATCAACTCCAGCAATACCCGCTGCAATAATAGTAGCACCGGCAATTGGTGAAATCGTACGGCCAAGGGTTCCTGCCAACGACGCCATGGAACCCATGTTAAGAGGAGTCAAGCCAAATTCTGCTGCATGAGGAGTAAGCGCTTGATTAAAGGCAACTGTTGCCGCATCGCCGGAACCTGAAATCATAGCCAAAATAAAAGGGCCAAAAGCAGCCGCAATTTTAATAATTCCGGTAGATTTAAGCATTACAGCGATTAAGGCTTTAACAAGGCCTAGTGCTTGTAACCCTGAAACGAAAACACCAACGGAAATGATAATACCAATAATATTAGCATAAGCATTACCCATACCATCGAAGAAAGATTTTGTTAACTCTGTAGGATTTCTTCTCGTTACTATCAGACTAATAATTGCACCAATAATCATAGCGTGTGGCACACCCATTTTTAAACCCGGAACAATTTTAGTGGCACCTAAAAGTAAGATAATAACAGGAATCAAAGGCATTAATGCAAATAAAATATTAACTTTAAAATTATCTGCATCAGCAGCAATTTCCGGTGCATGACCTTTATTCTCTTTAAGCATTATGGCAATAATCGTCAAAGAAGCGGCTGCAATTAGCATAGCCAGAATATCTGCTGTCATATGACGACTGATAACATCCGTAATCGGTACATTTGCTAATTTAGCAATAACCGCATTATGTACTAGCCCAGGGCTTAACATACTACCAAAAGTGCCAGACTTAATTGCAGCTGCCGCCATAGCCGGGTGTACACCTGCTGACATCAAAATTGGTATTAAAATAACACCCACAGCCGCAGTACAACCTGATGCACTTGGAATAGCTATATTAACAACAAATGTAGCTATTGTAGCTCCCGGTATTAACAAGAAACCCATCTTTTTCAATACTTTACCAATAAGTTCTACTAAATGTTTGTCACACCCTGTGTACTTCATAACCAAAGCAAAACCCATGCAAGAACAAACCGAAGTAATTAGTCCGGGATTTGTCATGCTTTTAGCGAAAGCATCTAGTGCTGCCATTGGCTTCCCGCCAATAATTGCCATCAAAATACCTGCCCCAATCAAAACCATACGTGATTCTTGCCTTTTTAGCAATAAGTAAATAACTGCAATTACTACTATCGCTCCAATAATGACCATCATTTTAACCCCTCCAAAATATCTAAAAATATAACAACTTTTATATTCTAGCATTTCTTAATATATTAATCTACTACCGCACACAAGTATATTGTATACACTGAAAAGATATTATCAGTTACCGACTAAAAAAAAGTCATATTCCCCAACTTTTCAGTACTTTTGTCTATTACAAAAAAAATAGAGACCGCTCTACTAACTTTTAGAGCAGTCCTATCTTCCTTTATTCTTTAATGGGCGTTTTTATAAACCATGGTATCAGTATAATTAATAATAACCGGATTTAGGCCTTTACTTCGAACATATTCTGCACCTGCGGCCGTAGTAATGAGATTAGTCCCACTCCCGCAAATATAACCTTTATACATAGACAATTTGCCCTGTACCATGGTGAGTACGGCTTGTCTTTGTTCCCTGTTAATAACGGTAATATCAGCATCATAACCGGCTTCTAATACCCCCTTATTTTCTAATCCCAGCATGCGTGCTGGATTATAAGAGGTCTTTTGAACTAATTCCTGCAAAGTAAGGGCTTGCATTTCCACTAAATTTAGCCCCATAGGAATAATAACATTGCGTGGTATCCCCCCTCCATCCGTGCTAATAGACCCCACAACAAAGTTGTTTTTATCATCTTTGGCCGTTGCCAAACAGTATCTAGGTTCCGCAGGATTTACAGCAAAGCTAACTCCTACATCACCCTCCTCACGCCATTTTCTTACTCCCTCTTCACCACAAACTAAAATCATTTCTCCTGCTCTCTCCACTTGCACCTTAGCCCAACCTGACAAAATAGCTTGTTCCATTCCCGCTTCTGTTGCCTCATAACCCCCTGTTACTAAACAACGTCTGGTAACCATGCTTGCCGGCAAACCAGCTTCGCACAAAGCACTGGTACCATTTAGTGGTGATAAATACGCCTCAGAGGTGATATTAGGATGCTCCTTTAATACTTGCAGCGCTATATTTACTTCTTCTAGACAAGGTTTAATTGTTCCACGCAAATAAGCATTAATATGCGCTAGATGCAAAGGATTATTGCTAGCTAGTTCAATGGCTTCTAAAAATCCGTTTAAATTTGAGCCTGTTGCTTTTGTTCCTGCATGAAAGGCCACGTAGGCTTCTTCTTTAGCTGCAATTTCAATGGCCAGCCTTGTAGCTTCCGGAGTTAAAGGATAATGTCCGCCCAATAATTTTATACCTAAAGAACCGTGGTTTAAGACTTTTTTTATCAGCGCAGTTAATTCTGTAGCACTAGGATTTTCACTCTCCACCGTATAGCCGGGACGCACGAATTCAATAGTCGCAACATTAAGTCCCACCCCATATTCACGCGCTATATCCATAACTCCTTCACCCGGGCCTGACATATCAAGTGCGGTAGTAACTCCTGCCCTAGCAAGCATACGGTGTCCTGTCCTGCCACCTAGCCATGTAGACAAATGTACGTGAGGATCAACAATGCCAGGAACTACTAACTGTCCCTCCAAGTCTAAAACATCACGAACATTTTGCAGGCTGATGTTAGAAGCAATTTCCACGATTTTGCCAGCTTTAATCGCTATATCGCTATACTTTGCAAATGCATTTTTATAATCCACCAAGAAACCGTTCTTTAAAATAAAATCATATGTATACATAGCAATTACCTTCCTCCCCCTTAATCTGTGCAAAAAAGGCACAAAGCCCATTAGACCTTGCGCCTTTAAATGTGTAAAAATACTAAGTTTTTAAAGCAGTGTAATAATTACGCAGCAAGCGAGAAACATAACAACTATATTACGCTTGGCGATTTCCATAGGACTGATTTTGGCAATCCCTGCACAAACTATACAACCTGCTGCTACAGGAGAGCAACTACGCCCCAAAGCACCTGCAACATTAGAAATAGAACCTAATTGAATCATGCCTAAGCCAAAATCCGCCGCATGCGGTGTAATCGTACCATTAAAGGCTAACGTAGCAGCATCACCACTACCAGCTAGAATAGCAATAATAAAACTACCAAAAGCGCCGGCAATCTTGGCAATACTCTGAGACTCTTTCATCAGTTCAATCAAAGTACCTGTCAAACCTATTGCCGTCATCCCAGCCGTAAAAGTAGCTGCGCAAATAATAAGTCCCATTACGCTTCCATAAGAATCGCCGGCACCTCGCCAAAAGTCTTTAACTATTTCTTGAGGATTAGACCTAGTAACCAAAGTTGCTAAAGCAGCACCCAAAATCATAGTAAAGGGTATACTTTGAAATGCTTTTGGCAATATTCCCACCTGCTTAGCTGCCAAGATCAACATAACCAAAGGTAAAACCGGCATAATAGCCCTTATAGCAATAACTTTGAAATTCTCGTCATCATCATCAATATCAGTGGGGTCAACATAGCCTTTACCTTCTTTTAACAGTCTAGAAACAATAGTAACACCAAGCACAACTATAACTAAAGCAGCACAAGATGCTACCGCATGCACGCTGATTACTTCCATAACGGAAGAATTGGGCAAATTAGCATCAATG
>JAQVYX010000115.1 GCA_029004715.1 Acidaminococcaceae bacterium
GGAGAATATTTGTACCGTTGGTAGAAATATCTAATGAGATTTCTAAGCAGCAGCGCCGGGTGGCAAGATGCTGTTGCATACTCGAAAAAATAAAATCTGTATGTTGCATAGCGATTAAGTTTGGAATATAAACCTAACAAATCAGAAAACTTGAACCGTTAGATGGTAAAAGAATAAAAAGGAGGTATCTTTAAATGTTATACACTATTGTAGCTATTATTATTGCAGTTGTAATAATGAAATATTTTGGGATACTGTAATTAATGATTATCCGAAAGATTGAAAAAGAGAAGAAACAGATACATTTGTTGAAGCTTTGGATGTAAGAAATAAAATTTTCACTTGTAATATTTTTTTTGAAGGGTAGATGTTCGTAGTCGCTTGAAAAACAAAAAGAGAATTAGCAATATAGAGTAAGACTAGATGGTTGTTTTAGTAATGTCCTATAGCCGGAATTTTGCTTATTATTGATATGTTAAAGAGATTATTATAAGGATGGAGTAACAAACGGAATATAATAGTCAATGATAACAAATAAAGAAAATTAAAGGTGTTCTTATATTAAGGGCTCAAACATTTTAAGATATAAGACAACAACGAATAATACAAATCTTAGAAAAGAAAAGGGTGATTCTTATGTAATCAAAGCCAACACACTTTCAGGGTACACATTAAGCAGCCTCGATGGGGATATTGGAAAGGTTGAAGAGTTCTATTTTGATGACCACCACTGGACCGTTCGTTATCTAATAGTTAACACAGGAAACTGGCTTATTGGCAGACAGGTATTGATTTCACCATATGTACTGACCGCCGTAAATAAAAAAGAGCAGTCTATTACTGTGAATTTGACTAAAAAACAAATTGAGGAAAGTCCATCCTTGAGCCATTGTACGCCTGTCTCAAGGCAATTTGAGGAGTCTTATAACGAGTATTACAGAATGCCAATGTATTGGAGCGGGCCATATCTATGGGGTGCTAATACCAACATTGTGCATGATCCAAAAATGTGGGGAAAATCCCTGGAAAGAGAGAACTCTTGGGATCCTCATTTGCGCAGCACCGTCGCTGTGTGTGGCTACGACATTCAAGCATCAGACAGCGAAATTGGTCATGTGGAGGATTTTGTCATTGACTATGAGACATGGACGATTCGTTATCTAGTTATAGATACACAGAATTGGTTGCCAGGGAAAGAGGTTTTGATTTCACCTCAATGGATTGAACGCGTGAGTTGGGATTTGTCGAAGGTATTCATTAATCTTAATCGGGATTTAATAAATCAGGCACCGGAATATAGCCCGGAAGCGTTGCTGAATCGGGAATATGAGGCTGCAATATTTAAGCACTATCATCGCCCAGGATATTGGGTAGATGAAGTAATTAGCGAAGAGCATTCTAGTTTAAAGTAGCAAACTGGGTTCTTAATTGGCTATAAATGGAATCTATTTTAAATCAGTAAATGAAAGAAGTTGATATATATGGGCCTTTTACGAATTATGGTATTAGTAATCTTAGTGTTATGGCTATTGGGGTTTGCATTTAATATTGGTGGAAGTTTGGTACACACGCTACTTGTTGTAGCTGGAATAGTATTCATAGTTGATATTATTAGTGGTAGACGCAGTATCTAGAGGGATTTTGGAGACAATAGATAAATTTCACAATGCGGGAAAAAACTGACCTATTCATCAAGAAAATCCGGTAGAGATGGATATTTATTTACATAAAAGAAGGCACAAGTGAAGGTTGTAATAATCCAGTAAAATTAGGAGTTAGTAAAAATTAGCCAATATCTGTAATTTTCTTTCGGCCTTCACTTCTGCTGGGGTTTCGCTCGGAGAAAACTCAAAAACCTTGTGTTTATGGTTTTAGTCAACTAAAATTATTTTAATATTTCTTTTACTAAAATAACAAGTTGTTGTTCATTGCGGCAATCTAAATTCTAACTTTTGCAAACCAATTATGTAATATGAAAAAGTGTGCAAAGAATGTATGTTATTTTGATATATAATAAAATTAAATTAAGGAGATGTTGGTATGTTTATTAATGATTATCTTGAAAAGAAAAAACGTAAGGAACGAGATGAGACGGTAAAAACAGTAGTTATTGCAGCCGGGGTGGGAATTGCAGCAGGCCTCACTGCGGGAGTTCTTTTAGCACCTAATTCTGGAAAAGAAACGCGTGCCGCTATCGCCAAAAAAGCCGAAAAAGCCGCTGAGATGGCAAAGAACGCAGCTATTGCAGTAAAAGAAGATTTATTAAATAAGGAAGAGCAATTGGAAAAAAATAGTAAGGACTTAGTAGAAAAGGCAACGGATACTCTTAATAAGACAATAGACGTTTCAGCAGAAACGCTAGCTAAAGACAAAGATTAGGCCGCATCGAAGATTACGACTTTTTCGGAGCTGTTCGAAGAAAAATCACAGTAAGTAAACCCAACAGCAGTGAAATAAAGTCTGCCATCATAACGGTGAAAGGAGTTTCGTATGTTTCTCACCTATCAGGATATTATGGGTTTTATAGTCAGTTTTATCGTTGCTATTTTGGGCATTGCGGTGTTAATACTCCTAATAGTAGCTTTGGTTAAGTTTATTAATACGATACGTAAAGTCAATAAACTATTAGATGACAATGCTGAAGACATAGGAAAAACGGTAAAAAAACTACCAGAGCTAACTGAAAGCATTGATAAAACTTTAATCAGCGTAAATGGTACTATTAATGAGGTTAATGGTACATTTCTTGCTCCTAACCCGGCGGTTAATAGTGTTACAAGAATCGCCGATATTGTTGAAAATGTTGCAAATGTGATTATCAATTTGCTTGCAAAAAGAAATTAACAGCGCAACATAATACCTATATTGCTTTAAAAAATTCCATACTAAAAAATGGGTTATCTTTCAAATATTGGGGTAACACAGTATAAGTTAATCTTACCGGTGGTCATTATAAGACCACCGGTATTTTATTGTATATGTATCATTATTGGTGCTTTTAAGTAGTGGGGAGAAATTACTCAGACGTTTTTTGCGAAAAAATTGCCGTTTTAGGTAGATATATTTGCAATTATTAACGTAGACAGGTGCAGTTTATTTTACCATTTACAGACAACTTCAAAAAACACAGAAATGAAGGCAGGAACATGGCTATAAAGGTCGAATTAGGCTAGTATGATCATATTCTACCGATATTAGACTGTACAGTGTGATTGTTATTGGTTAGCATTACTAATCAGGCGTTTTCTAGTATGTCTGTTAGAGCTTTTTTAAGGAGTATTGTTAGCCTTAAAAATAAAATACAAGGAGTAAGATAAGACAAAAAAATTGCAAATGGCATTGGGTCACAACGATAATGAAAATAGGAAATAAATGTAAAAAAAAGAAAAAAGGTGATTAGAGCAATGTTTGATAGAAAATATTTTGAAGAGACAAAGATTGTGAAGGAAAAAATTATTTTCGAATCAAACAAAAAGGGAAAAAAAGCTCCAATGCATATTTGTTTTAACATAGATGTTAGTTTTTTTAGGCCAACAGGGGTGGTTATTACTTCGATTTTGGAACAAAATCCGTCTATGGAATTTGCTTTCCATATTTTTACGGATGAGATTTCAGAAAAAGATATAGTTGCAGTGCAAAAGACTGCAGAAAAATATCATTGTGATATATACATTTATATTATGGATATGGCTCCTTTTGCTAATTTCCACATAAAAAATGCCCGATTTAAGCGTGTATCTTATTTCCGTTTATATGTTGCCAAAGTATTAAAACCTATAACTCGCTATTTTTTATATCTTGATGCGGATTTAATTTGTGTTGGGGATATGAATGATTTTAGAAAAATCGATTTAAAAGGACACGCAATTGCGGCGGCAACTGATTTATCAGGTGCTGTTAAAATGAGAGCGAAGTATTTAAAATTGACCAGCGGGGCCTACTTTAATTCCGGTGTTTTGTGGATAGACACCGAAGCCTGGGATAAGCAAGAGATTACGGAGCGATGTTTTAGGTGGCAAGGGGTGGAGCCACAAAGATTCACATGCCATGACCAGGATGTATTGAATTTAACTATGGACGGCGAAGTTCAATTTTTGCCAAAGAAGTTTAATTTTCTTGGGAGGATGGACGCGGTGCCACCACCAGATTGTGTTATTTATCACTTCTTTGGCAGAGAAAAACCTTGGGATGTTGAATTGACAAAGTATGATAGGTTATGGGGAAAATATAATAAGATATCTTTTTGGGATACGCTTACAGATGAATTAATCATAAAAAAACCACAGCATTATTATAACTATAAATTTGCGGGGAAATATTATAAGAAACATGGGCAATTAAGGAAAGCTTTGCAATGCTTTTTTTGGTATACGCTACTAAAAATTAAAAACATATTTTCCTAAATTAATATTTAGAGTAAAATTAATTAAATAGGAGTATTAGCTTTATTTTACTAAAATTATTTATAGAATCACAAATATAGCACCCAAAGTAGATATTGACTTTGGGCGCTTCATTATGCTTATATAAATATTTCTGAAGATAAAACTGTTTACATATATTTATAATATATATAAAGGTTAAATTACAGGACATGTTTTAAATGGTCATAAATTTAGCGGGGGTTCAAACTCTTGTGAGGGGGCAATTAAGCCTATTTCAATTAGCTTTGCATGAGAAACTGCATCAGCAGCTTTATAGCCTTTTTCAAGTAGGTCTTCAAGATGCCATTTATTATATTTAAATATAAACAAGAAATGCGAAAGGCCACAAGTAGCTGCTGCGGCTACAATCATAATTAAAGCATATTTCCAATCGTTTCGAAACATTGCGGGAAACATACCAAAGAAAAATGTAGTCCATGAAAAACCTGTAGGACGTTCTATTATGATACCGGTTGGTTTTATTAATCTTACTTTCATTCAAAGTCTCCTTTTCATTTTTTTTATATAAAATTTCGTGACCATATCAACCTTAAATGTTAGATGAAAAAAAATTTGCTTCTTTTATGAGCTAAAATATAAAATTGTATGAAAAACAAAGTGCGAAAGATGGGCATAGAATTTTCAGCCAAAAGATAATTTCGTATAAGTACTATACAAAGTATTATACACTAAATACAAGCTTTTTTGGTACAAACAATTTGTATTTATGCAACGTATTTCATAATCTTAAAAAGAGATTAGATTATAAACAGTGAATATTATTCGTGCTGGATTTACAAACTTTTGCGATGTAAAACAGTGGCTACTACTTCAAGGGAGGGAAAAAATACTATTATATTTTTCACGTTAGTAAATGATTTAAATTCCTTTGTTGACGATGCTAATTTAATCAATGTAGCTGTCTCTCGTGGTGTGAAAGAATTTATAGTTGTAACCTCAAATAAATTATTTAAACGCCATGGGACTAATATAGGCGACTTGCTTAGATATATAGAAT
>JAQVYX010000116.1 GCA_029004715.1 Acidaminococcaceae bacterium
CGAACTCTGATAGTTATGAAAGACTAAATAATAATATTGCACTTCGCTATGATTGGAATGCGGATAAAGATAAATCTGGGTTTGTACAGGTTTATAAGAATTATCACCATGCAAATTTTTATAGTATTATTGCTGCTAATGTTTCAAATTTTAATGAAGATAAGTATGGCATTGAAGCACAACAAAACTGGAAATTGGCAGTCAATAATCATTTAACCGCAGGTTTTGATTACTACGATACAAAAGTTACTAATAATGCTCTTTATGAAAATGGTGAGAAATCAGTAAATAATAAAGCTGTCTATATGGAAGATCGTTGGGGTTTTGCACCTTCCTGGCAGTTAAATAGCGGATTACGCTATGATAAGCATAGTACCGCAGGCGGAAAATTCACGCCCCACTTTGCTGTAAACAAGAAATTTAACGAAGACAGCAATGCTTATATCTCTTGGGGCAGAGTATTTAACGCGCCTAAAACTGATGATTTATTCTGGTATCAACCAGGGTATTCAATGCTAGGGAATCTTAATTTAAAGCCTGAAACAGGTAGTGTTTTAACTATCGGGTTTAATACTAAGACGTCGGCATCGACATCAGTTAGTGCTAGCTATTTCAACAGTAAAATTAATGATGCCATTGAGTGGGAACATAACGCTAATTATACTGATTATATCCTTGAAAATATTGATGCTGAGAAACGACATGGTATTGAACTTTCCGTTAATCATAAACTTAGCAAAAATTGGAGCTTAAATACTTCTTATACCTATCTACATGTGGAAAAAGATACCGGCAGCGGCTTCAGCGATGATAATACCATAAAGCCAAACATATATAGAGCAGGGGTTAGGTACAAAAATGCTAAATGGGTAGCTGATTTAACCTTGCGTGCAGGTACCGGCCAAGATACAACTCGTTATACCGCCAGCAGTTATGTTACTTTAGATTTGGGAGCGCAATACAAAATAAATAAAAATATGAAACTTTTTGCGCAATTTAATAATATAAACAAAGCCGCGTACGAGGATATTGCTAATGCCTATGGATGGGATAATACAGCGAATTACTATTACCCTATGCCTTCAAGAAATTTCATAGTTGGAATGGAATATAAATTCTAAAATACTTGAGCTTTACTAAACCTGTTAGTTAGAACTAACGGGTTTACTTTTTTTGAAATCTCTTGACTTGCTTAATAGGAATGAATATAATTTAATAGATAAATTTAATATCGCATAAAGGAGCTCTTAGGAGCACAAAGGAGAAATCGGTGTAAGTCCGATGCGGTCACGCCACTGTAATGGAAAACACTTCGCACAAAGTTAATGAAGTAGGCAATTTTGCGAGAGTAGGAAACCAAAGCCAGTAAAACTATCTTTATGAAAATTCTTGAGAATTGAGCTAAGGCACAGGAATCTGTACATAAAATACAGACTGTGTTGTTCAATTTATAACCTGCGAGAGACGGGAAGGGGATTTTGTGTGCTAGTGCGCTTTAGGTGCATAAACTTAGAACACAATATTCAGCCATCTTTCTATTGAGAGATGGTTTTTTATATTTAGCTAGTGAAGGAGAGAAATTTTTATGAAAATTGCTTTTTATGGTAAGGGTGGCATTGGAAAATCTACTACAGCAGCCAATGTTTCTGCTGCATTTCGTAAAAAAGGGCACAAAGTGTGCCAAATAGGTTGTGATCCCAAAAATGATTCAACACGTTTGCTATTGGGACATATCTGCAAACAAACAGTACTAGATACTGTGCGAGATAGTGAAGACGGGGAAGTAACGGCTGAACAAATAGTGCATGAAGGATTTAATGGTATTAAATGCGTAGAAGCAGGAGGCCCAGAACCAGGAGTGGGTTGTGCAGGGCGAGGTATTATTGTTGCCTTAGAAAAACTCAATGCCCTTAACGTTATTCCTGAGGATTCTTTGGTGCTCTATGATGTTCTGGGTGATGTGGTATGTGGTGGTTTTGCTGTGCCGATTCGTGAAGGGTATGCAACAGATATTTATATAGTGTCCTCAGGGGAGTTAATGTCGCTTTACGCTGCTAATAATATTGCCAAAGGTATCTGCCGGTTTGCCGGCCGTGGTAAGGCAAGAATAGGCGGTATTATTGGCAATAGTCGTAATACCATTAATGAAGAAAAATTGTTAGAAGAATTTGCCAAGCGTTTAAATACACGGCTAATCGCTTTTATACCTAGAGATATAATAGTGAATCAAGCAGAAAATAAAAGGCAGACAGTAATACAATTTGCTCCTACATCTAATCAAGCTAAAGTTTATGAAAAATTAGCAAATGATATAGAAAGCAATACGCAGCTGACGGTGCCAACGCCTATGACTTTCGAAGAGCTTGAGGAGCTGATTTCTAAATATGCCGATTAAGACCAAGAGATTTATTAACAAAAAACGCAGCTGTAGTTGTAGTATGCCTGGGGTCTGGCGCGCTGTAGGCTATAGCAAGGGTGCAGTAGTTATATTTCATAGCCCCAAGGCTTGTGCTCATGTTTCCCATACTATGGATATTAATGCTCACTTTCGGGGCATAGCTAGAGGGGAACGAGAGCCATATGGCTATTCGACACCCCTTATTTCTACTATGCTTACAGAGAAACATTCTATATTTGGCGGTGCAAAGCAATTAGAAAAATGTTTGGATTTTGTAGTGCAAAAGTATAAACCACAATATATTGTTATTGCCAATTCTTGTGTTGTTGGTGTTATTGGTGATGATGTGGCAGCGATTGCTGCTACGGCTGAAGAAAAATTCAATTTGCCTATTATTACTTTGCCATGTTATGGATTTTTAGACGGAGAGTATTATGCCGGTTACTATGGAACCGCAGATGCTCTAGTAGACAGATTTTTAAGTGGAGGATTACCTAGGGATAAAAATAGCGTTATTTTATTGGGCGATAATGGTGGACCTAATGCAGAATATGCGGTAGAAGTTAAAAGCTTGCTAGCGTATTTTGGGTTACATGTAATTGGCCAATTTCCAGGATATGTAGCCTATAATGATATGAACAAAGTGACAACCGCAGCTCTTAGCATAGTACTGGGTGGGCGTGGACAGGCTAACGATTCCTTGGTAAAGATAGCTAAAAAGTTGGAGGAAAAGTTTGCCATTCCCTTCTATGGTGAACCATATCCTTTGGGATGGCAGGGAACAAAAGAATGGCTGATTAATTTAGGTGCAAAATTACATAAAGAGGCGGCAGCCAAAAAGGCTATAGATGAACAGAAAGAACGTCTTGATGCTATTTTAAGCGTTGCCAGAGAAAAATTGCGTGACAAAAAAATAGTGATATGCATCGGAAGACAAATAGAATATTTCAGACCGGAATGGCTCATGGAAATATTGCAGTTAAGTGAAATTGTGCCACTCGGTGTTATTCTTTTGGACAGCTATACCACCAAGGATAGAGCACATATGGAAGAAGCAATAAAAAATTGTACTAATATGGATGTTTTTAACCAAGTAGAAGGGGCAAAAATAGTAGATGCCGCAGATATTATTCTAACTACTCATGAAATAGAAAATTATAATGCTAGGCAGTTATTTTTACCCATGCTACCCACTGTTGGTGTTACCGGTATGATTAAACTAATAAACAACATTATAAAAATTGCGTGTAGGCATGGAAACAAAGAAGGCATTGTTTATGGCTAAAGTAGAGCAATGGGGTAATATTTGTAACTGTGTTAATACTTGTGCCTTAACAGGAGCCGCAGCCTTTTTTGCAGGGATTCCAGGTGCAGAGATTATAAATAATGGACCATTGTGGTGCTATTTTTATGCTCTTCGCTATTTGGAACATGCAAAACCTGATATTGGAAAATTCTATCATGGTACACAACCAGATAATAATGCAGTGATTTACGGCACTGAAAAATTCCTTCTAGAAGAATTAGAGTTACGTAAAAAAGCAGCTACTTCATCTATTATGCTTATTGAAAACAGTTGCTCAGTCAGTCTTATTGGGGATGACATTGCAGGCATTGCTCGCAAGGCAAATATGCCGTGGCCAGTAGTTTGTTTTGATAGTGGCGGCCTGCTAGGGAACTTTTGCCAAGGCTATAGCTTAGTTGGAGTAAAATGTTTGCAGGAACTAAAACCAACAAAAAAAATACCTAAAAAAAATAAGAGAATAAACATTCTAGGTATGAGCTTAGGCTATTTTAATGATGATAATGATCTAGCGGAAATAAAAAGATTACTTACTTTGGCAGGTTATGAAATAGGGGCATGCATAGGTGACGGAGCTTCAGTGGAAGAAATAATGAATTTGTCCAGTGCAGAGTTTAATTTAGTCATGCACGAAGAATTAGGTTTGGAAATAGCAAAGTTTCTTGAAGTAGAATATGGTATGCCTTATGTTAGCAGTGGAATACCATATGGCCTAGAAGGGACAGTTAACTGGCTAAAATCTTTGCCCGGCTATATACCACAAAATGAAATTGCAATTGAAGTAGAAAAATATCGGGATAAACTGTTTGCTGCTACGAATGAAATGAGATTAGTATGGGGTGAGTTGTGGTATGATAGTATTGTAGTTTCAGGTCCTTCAACTATGGCAGTTTCCTTGGCCGAGGCCTTACGACGGGAATGGGTTGACACAGGAAAGTTGACGGTAATATTGCAGGATATACCCATAAACAAGCACACTTCTACAGAAATAGATGCGCTTTTGCTTACTGCTGAAAACATGGAAGAAGTAGAAAAAGTACTTAGTAGCTTTGCTAGTGGCTTACTCATGGGCAGTAGTAGTGAGACAGTAGTTTTGCAACGTAATAAACATGCTGAAAACACCCAAATTTGTAATATTTCTTATCCTATTGCAGATGAATTACTTATTACTGATGAACCATTTATGGGGCTAAGAGGTGCGGCACATATGCTGCAAAGACTGTGGAATGGTAAGATTACTATGAAAGTTTGTAGATGATTAATGAAAAAACTGATAACGAGTTTTCTATTACTTTGTGTTTTTATAAGTGGTTGTAGTTTAGTGGGAAAACAAGTGGCAAAAAATGCGAAAAATTCCTATACTGTAGTTGATGATAGTGGTGTTAGTGTTACGTTGCTGCGAAAGCCACAACGCATTGTTTCCCTGACCTATGGTACAGATGAAATATTAGCAGAATTAGTAGATTTAAAAACGATAGTAGCTTTTAGCCAGTGGGCTGATGATCCGCAAATATCTTTCTTGAATAAAGAGCAATTAAGAGTTGTAAAAAAACGTTCTAATGAGAATGTAGAAGCAGTTTTGCGACTAAAACCTGATTTAGTTGTGGCATCTACGGCAACAGCACCAGAATTAATAAAATCTTTAAGAGAAATAGGTATACCTGTTTATGCTGCCAGTAGTCCTAAAAGTTACGCGGAAATGAAAGAAAAAATAATGGGTATAGCTAAAGCGG
>JAQVYX010000117.1 GCA_029004715.1 Acidaminococcaceae bacterium
AATGAAAATGCTCATTGGCAATACTCTTGCAAATCTCCTTAGCTTTTTTGAGCAGCAATGCCTCATCTCCCATTCCTTCCAGCAGCACGGCAAATTCATCTCCGCCTAAACGACAAACACAATCTTCTCTGCGGAAAACTCTATGGATTGTTTTAACTAAAGTACACAAGACTTGATCACCCTTTTGATGACCATATGTATCATTAACTTCTTTGAATTTATCTAAATCGAAAATAACAAAGGCTGTATACTTATCATCGCCCAACCTTTCAAGTTTGTCCTTAGCAAGCCTGCTTAACGCCCCTCTATTATAAGCTCCCGTCAAAGCATCATGTTCAGCGGCATATTTTATTTTAACTTCCGCCAATTTTTCTGCATGAATATTTTTCACCACAATAAACAGCATTATATGTCCGTTTAGGGGATTTCGTGCAAAACTATACCTATTTTTATACCATTGGCTGCCACTATGTTCATTATCTGTACGTAAATACTCTTTGTAAACCTCTGTTGTTCCAGATTCATATAACTTAATCATTTCTCTACTTGCAACAAAGGCCATTAAGTCTTTTTGGAATACAGGATGTACTCTTTTTTTTATAACTTTCATAGCAATTTCAGAAAAATGCACATTATCTATATTCCAATGCGAGTTAACCGGCTCACATGATGTATAAATAATCTTGTCCATAGTTAAATCCACCTCATAGAAATACTTACAGCGTTTAATTTCATTGCTCTTGTAACTAATTTCCTGATTATACTTAGCCTCCATTTCTTTTTGTTTAGATACATCTACCACCACACCCACAGCTCGTATAGGTTCTCCGGCATCATTTTTTACAATACCATATTTAAATTGTAGCCAAATATATTTTTTCTCATGATTTGGTTTTACTCGCACAACTAATGGAGGCGCTAATTTCCCCACACTGACTCTAGTATAGAACGCTTCCACTTTTTTTTCATCTTCCGGATGAATAATTTTTCTTGCTAGTGCTTTATCTTGAATATTTATTACCTCGCCCCCTAGTCCAAAGGGACGCATCGCAGCTTTATTAAGCACAAATTTCTGCGAAGCAATATCGAATTCCCAAACATTTATTTTAGACTCTGCTAAGACCATTTGCAGACGTCTGCCATTAATTTTGTTCTTTATTTCTTCTTCTTTACGTTCTGTCATATCTTCAATTGAGCATAAATAAAAAGTCTTTTTGCTATCATGATAAATAGCCCGCATATTACTATGCAACCAAACCATTTTACCGGACTTCATAGTATACCAACGGCTGTCAAATGCAACCTCTTGCTCACTAATTTTTGCCGCTCTAGTCATAGCAATAAAACCCTTAAGATCAGCCTTATGAATGCCTTCTAAAACGTTTTTATGTTTAAATTTTAACTCCAATTTTTCCTGTCCAAAAATACAATTGAATCTATCATTAGCTCTGATAATAGATAATCTTTTGCCCTGTTCCTCTAATAATGCCAAGGCCCCTACAAAAACATTGAAAATATTACTAGCCATAGAATTATGTCGACAAAATTCTTCAATTATTATATTGTTTTTTGGCTCTCTTATTTTCTTCTCGGAAAATGTTCCCCTATAATTGTTAAGTGTAGAAGCAAAATCATCACCTTTTTGCGGTTTTGACAATAAATACCCTTGCCCCATATTGCAACCTAAACTGCGCAAAAAAGATACCTGCGTTTCTGTCTCAATGCCTTCGGCAATAATTGGTAAATCGAACCATGTAGCTAAATTAACTACAAAAGAAAACATATTACTATTACTTTTACTTTTGCCTAAATCCGCATTTTCCATAAACTTCATGTCTAATTTTAAAACATCTACCGCAACTTCATTTAACATATTTAGTGAGGAATACCCTTTGCCAAAATCGTCCATAGCAATTTTAAACCCCGCTGCTTTAAGCTGCCTTATGACTGCAATTAGTTGCTGAGTACTCTCGGTATAAACGCTTTCAGTTATTTCTAATTCTAAAAGACTAGCCGGTATGGAATATTTTTTGCGCAAAGCACAAAGCCTTGCACAAAGACCTTCTTTGTAAATATCCAACCGCGAAATATTAACAGATATTGGTACTGTCTTTAATCCATTATCAATTGTTTTCCTAATAAAAATACAAACCTGTTCCCAAACATACTCATCCAACACAGTTATACAACCATTTTTTTCAAAAATATCAATAAATTTTTCCGGTACAATAATTCCCTTAGTTGGATGTTCCCACCTTACTAAAGCTTCAGCCCCAATAAGAATATTGTTAGTTAAATTAAATTTAGGTTGATAATAAACCTTAAACTCCTCATTTTTTAGTGCATTATGCATCTCGCTAAGTATTTTTTGTTCTTTAAGCATGCCTATTCTATCTGCTTCAGAATAAATTTTAAGTGTACTTATGTAATTGTTATGATCTTTGCCTGCTGCAAAATGCGCCCGTTCAGCCATAATTTCAATGGCTAAATCTGTTCTTTCAGCACGGTAAACACCTACGGCTACTGAGCCTTTTATAGCCGACTCCTGCTCATTTAGTTTTTGTGCTAAAAATTTTAGAAGTTTTTCTCCCACATCACTACTTCTACCTGCACAAACCACAAAACTTTCGTTATCAAAACGTCCAAAGAGAACTTTTTGCTTATGCAAAAAACAATAGAGTTGTTCAGCAATAAAACATAATAAATTATTTCCTGCTTCAACACCCAACAAATCATTGAGAATATTGAAGCGTTTTAAACTTATGCAAACTATATCAAAAGGGAGTGCTTCCTTTTCCTGCAAAAAAAAATTGGTTTTATGCACAAAGGTTTGCATAGTATAAACTCCTGTCAAGGTATCATATTTATCAGATACTTGGCAGCCGCTACCATTATGCAAAAGCAATGATTTGGTCAAATATTGACGCAAACTAACCGGTTCTATTGGTCTATAAAGAGTTTTAGTGACACCTAAAGCAGCCCTTTTTTCACTAGCAACTTCTTTATTAAAATCTGTGATTACTAAAATAGGCAGAGATTTTAGCGCTAATTTCTCGTTTTTTAGCCGCAAAAACTCAAATTCGTCAATTATCACTCCATCTAACACAATAACATCAACTTTTTCTCTAGCAAGTAAAGTAAAAGCTTCCATGATATTTGTGGCTTCTAGTACCAGATAGTCACCAGTCAAAATATGCTTAAGCAATATTCTATTGGATTCTTGGTCAGCAACAATCAAAACCGCTTTCAATTTAGACATAAGAAGCACCTCTAATTTTTAATCATCTTGTATGCACGGTGGGCATAACGCCAAATTTTCCCGTGCACTGAACAAGCTTGTCAGTGAGCTTCGGGAGCAACATTATAAAAGCAGTACTGCCCAGCAATACCTTTCTGGTTCGCTTGCGCATATTCAGCTATTTTTTTTGCGCGCATCTACCGCTTGCACTACTTTGTTAATATATATTAACTCTAAATTATTTCTACTCTATTCCATGCGAATATCCTTTTCGTATATTATTGGCAAACCTATAATACGACTAGGAACAAATGTACCGTGACAATCACTGCCGCCACTAATTAAACTATTGTGATCATGACAGTACTTTACCAAAGTAGCCGTGTCTTCCAAACTATGACCAGAATGATAGCATTCAAAACCGTCAAAACTTTTATCACCTAAAACAGCCAACGTAATATCTAAGCCCGCACCATGAAAATCACTAGCACTATGTGCCAAAAAAGCCCTGCCACCAGCAGCATGAATTACATGTACCACTTCTTCTATAGTAGGAAATTTGGGAAAACGCAAATCATTATTTTCCGTAAAAATATGTCTAAAAAAATCATCTACGTCCTTACACAATCCTCTATCCTGCAAAAAATTAACCGATTTAAACCCGCCCCGCCTTCTATCATAACTGTAGTCATGATAATCCTTCATGGTTATAGGCCAACCTTTATCAATCAGTACAGAAATACTGTCTTCATCCTTTTCTTCCAACAAATCCGTATTATGCTGTAAAAGTTCTAACAGCTTTTTATTAGTTACATCAATGCCGTATCCTAAAATATGGTAGCTATGATCGCCATAGGTAGTTGATATTTCTACACCTCTATAAAATCTTATACCCGCCTTAACCGCTAGGTTTTCAGTTGTCAGAACATTAGCAATACTTTCGTGATCTGTTACTGCCATAATTCCTAATCCCGCTTTTTGAGCTGCTAAAACTAATTCTTCCGGGGTCCACGTCCCATCAGAAGCTGTGGTATGTAAGTGCAAATCTGCACGCAACAATTTCATGTTCTAGTCCCTTTCAATCTTTAATGTACAGTTTGATTCTACTACAAAAAGAAATAAACTTCCACCTAAAGCCCTACTTTTATTACATTTTATAATATATTTATAAGTATAATTATATTATGCATCTTATGAAGCTCTAAGTTTTTTGTCATTATAATAACTCATACAAAACTACCGGTAAATAATCATTTGCCTAATATAATTTTCTACTCATTATGTTTTAACTATTAAATTTATACTTTTGGAGCTCCTGTAATACTAAATGTCATATTTTAGTATTTAGCTAAAAAATATTTACTCCCATTATGTACAATAGAAGGACAAACATGTATACTAAAGTATATAATAAAAAATATATAAGGAAGAATTTAAACATGCCATTTAGGGGAAAAAATACATATGAAAATTGTTACAAGTGGCACCGTCAAAATAATGGTACTTGCTTTTATTGTTACGAAGACAAGCCTGTAGCATACGCTTTTGTGGGAAAAAAGGGCATTTGCCAAGAATGTCTAGACCACTTTAAGATTGGTCATGTTGGTACAGACCGTCATGTTATCACCTATCTTACAAATCAATGCCATAGTCATGAAGAAACGCTGAAATGGCTTAAAAAGCACGATTTAAAACTAACCCCCAACGGTCAAAAAAATGGTACCCATTATTATTTTGGTATTAACAACATGGGAATATTTAACAACTATTGCGCTATTATTTATGGTCTTACCGATATAGACACTGTGAATAATGCAACCAAGGAAAAAATTATGGATAGCTACAATGAAATAGAAATCTTTAAAAATGGCGGCATTCGCATCATATATTAATATTTTTTCTTATAACCAAATTCAACAAGTAAGAGCATACTTTGTAAAAATGACAAAGTATGCTCTTACTTTTATTTTTAATTGCCCTATAGTGAAAATGTAGCCCCCAAATTTAGTAAACCAAGTTTGCGTTTCACATTACCAGTGATACTTCTCGCCACGAATAATTTTGAAAGCCCTATGATCTCAATTATGTAAACTTTCTGAGAGAGGTGGGAGTGCACTTCTCGGTAAACAAGATGCTTACGGCAGATTGTTACAAAACCAGAATGGAGAAAGGGC
>JAQVYX010000118.1 GCA_029004715.1 Acidaminococcaceae bacterium
CTAATTGAACCGCCGGCAAAAAGAGCTATATCAATACCTTTAAATGAGTTTTGTGTAGCTTCTTGCACCGTGTACATTTTTCCCTTTATTTCATATTGTTTACCAATACTTTTTGCAGAAGCCAAAAGTCTTAATTCGTCAAAAGGAAAGTCACGCTCGTTTAAAAGTTTTATAAACTCCTGCCCTACTGCCCCAGTTGCCCCTAATATAGCTAAATTATATCTTTTCATAGTAGTCGCCTCCTAAAAGTAATTTTATAGTAATTTATCTAACCCATATACCAGCCCTATTTTAGAAATCATGGCACGACACCCCAACATCACACCTGGCATATAACACTCACGATTAATAGAATCATTGCGGATTTTTAATGTTTCGCCTGCGCTGCCAAAAATTATCTCCTGCGAAGCGACAAATCCAGGCAATCTTACGCTGTGAATATGCATTCCTTCATAATTATTCCCTCTGGCTCCACTTAATTTTTCAACTTCCTCCGGATGCCCTTGAGCCACATAACCGCCACGAACTTCTGCCAATTTTTGTGCAGTCAAAATTGCTGTTCCCGATGGTGCATCTAGTTTTTTATCATGATGCATTTCAATGATTTCAACTTGTGGGAAATACTTAGCTACTTCACAAGCAATTTTCATCATCAAAATAGCTCCCATGGCAAAATTTGGTGCAACCAAAATTCCTACTTTGTTATTCTTGGCCAAATCATCAAGTTCTTGTAAATTTTCCGTGGTAAAACCAGTAGTACCAACCACTGCATGAACGCCGTTACTTAAAATTATTTTCAAATTATTCATTACCACATCAGGTCTAGTAAAATCTACTACAACCTGGGGTTTATATTTATCTAAAGCATTTTGGAGATCCTCTTCCACTAAATGGCCTTCTACCATTTTTTCTGCTCCGTGGATATCAACACAACCAACCAAATTCATGTCTTTTTCCTGTAAAACTGTGCGCACAACCTCGCTACCCATTCTGCCCAAAGCACCATTTACTAATATGTTTATCATTTAGAACACCCTTTCTAAAAAAAAATACAAGCCTATGAGCGCTCTCATTGGCTTGTATTTTATCTACCAACGCTGGCAAATAAATAAAAACTCGCTGAGATAGCACTCCGCCAAATAATTGGCGACAGTCCGCTAACTATTCGTTAGCGACCCAGCTCAGCAATATGGCTATTACTAAACTTCGGCGGTAACCCTTTCCTTCGTATCATCGAAACCACTCTCAACGAAGTACTCATGCTTTCCGCTCCTCTATCATCTGTATATTGCATTAAGTATAAACATATAATTACAGTTTGTCAATATTTTTTGGCACATTGTAAACTAATTTTTGTACGTTAAATATAAGCAATTTACTTGACAGATTCTGCTGTTGCGTTATAATCATATTAATCTAATAGGAATAGTATTATTAATATTTTAGCTAAACAATACAATTTATAATATTGGGAGGAAAAATAAGATGAATAAAAAAGCTATAATTGCCATGAGTGGAGGTGTTGATAGTTCTGTAGCGGCTCTACTTATGCAAGAAAAAAAATATGAAATTATAGGTACAACATTGAAACTATATGATAATAAGGACCTTGGGCTTAGCAAGGGTCATACCTGCTGTTCTTTGTCTGATGTAGAAGATGCTAGATTAGCAGCCTATAAACTTGGTATCCCCTATTATGTATTTAATTTTGTTGAAAAATTTCACGAAAACGTAATCGACCGTTTTGTTAAAAGTTATTGCACGGGTAGTACTCCCAACCCTTGTCTTGACTGCAATCGGTATATTAAATTTACATCTTTACTGCAAAGAGCTAAAGAAATAGGTTTTGACTATGTTGTAACAGGACATTATGCCCGCATAGAAAATAATGGCTCACGGTATTTGCTGAAAAAAGGTTTAGACGTCACTAAAGACCAAAGCTATGTTCTCTACAATTTAACACAACAACAGTTAGCACATATACTCTTCCCGTTGGGAAGTATGTTAAAATCACAAGCAAGAAAAATTGCTGCTGAATATGGTTTTGCTAACGCATACAAGCATGATAGTCAAGATATCTGCTTTGTACCTAGTGGTAATTACGCTGAATTTATAGAAAGATATACCGGTCAAAACTTCCTACCAGGCGCTTTTGTTGATAAAAAAGGTAACATTATTGGTACTCATAAAGGTATTATCAACTACACTATAGGTCAACGCAAAAATTTGGGTTTATCCTCGCCTACCCCCTGCTATGTTTGCCAAAAAAATCCGGTGGACAACACTATTACCGTCTGTGATGCTCAAGGTTTATTAACCACTACTTTAGTTGCACATGACTTGAACATGATAGCAGTGCCAAAACTTGATGGACCAATAAGGGTTAAAGCCAAAATTCGCTACCATCAAGAAGAACAGTGGGCTACTGTAGAACAAACAAACGATGACACATTATTTCTTGTTTTTGACAACCCCCAACGTGCTATTACTCCAGGTCAAGCCGTCGTCCTTTATGATGATGATATTGTGTTGGGCGGAGGTATAATAGCGTAAAAAAGCAGCTATCTGTTTTATAGATAGCTGCTTTACTATTATTTTGTACTACCAAAACCACCACCACGGGTAGCCTTTGTATCTGAACTATCTTCATCAACAGTCAAATACTTGTAAAAAATTCCCTGAGCAATACGTTCGCCTTTTTCTAGCACTAAAGGACCTTCACCGCGATTAAGTAAGGGCAGCATAATATGTCCTTCATTGTCAGCGTTATTATAATAGTCAGAATCAATGATACCTTCATTATTCACTAAACAGACAGCTTTTTTTATAGCAATACTAGAGCGAATATGGATGCCAAGGTATTCATCGTCTTGCATATAGGCCTTAATTCCAGTAGGGACCATCATCAATTTATTGGGCAGCAAAGTAACTTTTTCCGGTAGACAAAAATCATAACCGGCAGAAGTTTTTGTTTTGCGCTCTGGCATAGGAAAATCCACCATAATATATTTATTAATCTTTTCAAATCCGCGTTTTTTCATTATATGCCTCCTAAATATATTGCAGGGTTTGCAACATTTTATTATTTTTTACTTATTAGTTGTTGTTACACTAAGCCATTGTTTTTTTTGTTCGCTTTTGGGATAAAGATGGGCATCGAACCACATAGTAAAAAATCTATGTGCTGACCCTAATGTATAACCATCTTGATAATGGTCAGTCGTGTCATATGGGTCGGCAAAAATCAACACATCATTTTCTGTATTGCTAGTACCCATGGTATCGTAGCCAATAATAACACGCCAATGTCCGCCCCATTCAATGTTTTCTACTAATATTGGCATATTAGCTTTTAAATGTTCTAAAACGAATTTTCGAAAAGCAAGAGGATTGTCCGGAGTATCATGAGTATAACAACTTTCCACCGTCCAATTATTGTTTTTAAAATATTTAATCATATTTTTAGTGCTGGTACCTACCACCCTACTAGTACTCATATATTGGCATAACTCTTCTTCTGTAACATTAGTAGAAGGCGACAAGTATTTTATAACCATCAAAGCAGCAGATGGACCACAACTAAAGGGAGTAGTTTGCTGCCGTGTTTTAAATTTAGGCAATATAGTTAAACTATTATTAGATTGCATATTATAGAAGTCATGACGTGTATAATATGTAGATTTAGCTACGTTATTACTGCCTTTATAGGCAGCTGCCCCATAACCTATTTTGTTTCCTGAAATGTTTCCTGACGAAGCTAATAGTTTGAAAATACTAAAACAAATAACAACTAAGAGCATAATCAAGGCAAATTTTTTTTTCATAAGACATCCTTTACTATAGTAGATCTGTCTGATTTAAACACTAAGATATTTAGTGTCCTCAAAAAGCAGTCAATTTATATTAAGGCTAATTTATTTGCGTGTTAGGCTATAAATTAAGGCATTACAAATAGCAGCTGCAACATTGCTGCCGCCTTTACGCCCCCGTGCAACTATATAAGGAACGCCTGTTTTCATTATTATTTCTTTAGATTCTACTACATTCACAAATCCCACGGGAACCCCAATAACTAAAACAGGGTTAATTTTCCCCTCTTTTACTAATTCATCTAAACGCACCAAGGCGGTAGGAGCATTTCCTACTGCAACAATAAGGGGTCCTGCAATAGAACAGGCTTTTTCCATACATGCAGCTGCCCTTGTGGACCCAGCTTTTTTTGCTCGTTCAGCTACGTCAGTGTCAGCCATAAAACATACAGCTTTTCCTCCTAGCTTAGTTAAGCCCTGTTTGTTAATCCCAGTACAGGCCATGTTAGTATCAGTAACTATTGTAACTCCAGCCTTAAGTGCTGCTAAAGCTTTGTTCACTACATCATCGGAAAAGAGCAATGTGCGCACATAATCAAAATCAGCAGATGTATGTATAACCCTTTTAATAATAGCAGCTTTGTCCGGCTCAAGTTGCAATTGCCCCAATTCTTCCTCAATGATTTCCATGCTTCTTTTTTCTATATCCAGTGGCAATACATTTTGTAATTTCATTTTATCTACCTTTCTATCCCATCTCGTGCCGGGATTCCTCTCTTCAGAGGATGTTTTATCATTTTCACTTCTGATACGTAATCCGCTAAAGCAATGAGTTCTGGTGGAGGATTTCGACCAGAAAGCACAACTTCTAATTCCGGTGGTTTATTTTGCAAAAAATCTACCAGACTAGAATAGGGGAAAACCCCTGTATTACAAGCTCCAATGACTTCATCTAAAATCAATAAATCGATTTTTTCATTACTTATTTTAGTAATAACCTGCTCAAAAAGTTCCTTATGTTCTGCTAAAACCTTTTGTTTTTCATCTTCAGTCATTTGAAAAGTAAATTTTCTTGTTTCTTTACCCCTCATTACTTCAATATTATTAAAGAGTTCAAAACTTTGCAACTCACCTGTTAACCTGTTTTTAAGGAATTGTACAAACAATACCTTAAACCCACGTCCGGCAGCACGCACAGAAAGTCCAATGCATGCGGTGGTTTTGCCCTTACCATCGCCACAATAAATATGCAGCAACCCCATAGTCATCTAAACACCTTCTTCAATTATAGTATAAATTTGCTTCATATCAACTGCAGAACGCACATAATCCGCTAAAATATCATACTGTTGTTTCTTATAATCAGCAAAACTAAAAGCTTTAATATCATCCATCTTCATACCTTTTTTTGCTAAAAGAGCCTCTACTATGGTAATAGCTATGCCGTCTCCATCAAAAATTCCATGACAATAAGAACCATAAACATTATGCTTGCCTTCCATATTTTGTGCTCCCTCCGGTACTAACTCACCAGGCTCATTAATAGGTTGCATCATATTTAAGGCAGTTCCCCCTTCTAAATTAGTGACGCCGGAATG
>JAQVYX010000119.1 GCA_029004715.1 Acidaminococcaceae bacterium
TTAAACCATTTTACTTTGCCAGTCATATTTCTTGGCCTCCTAAAAATAAATATTTCCGAAAAAAATAATTTCCAAGTTCTTGTGTAACCTAAGTCACACAAATCCGTTAGTCCTTCTTTTTTCTACCTTGTCATTATAACACGCGCTTTAGCCTTTAGCAAGCAAATAAAAAAGAATTTTATTTACATAATTTTAAATAACAGTTTTTTCTAAAAACTTGCTACTCATTGTGGTTACTAGGTATTCTTTGTCTTCTTTTTTTAATTGCTTCAAAACATATTCACGCTTTAAAGCCGCAGATTTATCGGCAACTTCTTCAAAATAAACCATCTCTAATGCAGAAAATGCTCTAGTATATTTAGCACCCTTACCACTAGAATGTTTTTGCATTCTAGCCGCTAAATCATTGGTCCAGCCGGTATACAACGATCCATCTTTACAACGAATCATATAAACGTAGGCCGTCACTTATTTCACTACTTCCACTTTTTCCATTACAATTTCCTCTGCAGGACGGTCACGAAAATCTGTCTTAGCTACGCCAATTTTACGTACAACATCTATTCCCTCTACCACTTTGCCAAAAATAGCATGATGCCCATCTAACCACGGTGTAGGTGCTAATGTAACAAAAAATTGACTGCCACCCGTATTAGGGCCGGCATTGGCCATGGAAAAATATCCTTCGTCATCATGGGTCAAACCTGGTCCAAATTCATCAGGAATCTGATAACCTGGTCCGCCCATACCTGTTCCTGTCGGATCCCCACCTTGAATCATAAAACCATCAATAACACGATGGAAAACAACTCCATCATAAAAACCCTTTTCAACTAAAGTAATAAAATTATCTGTAGTTTTAGGTGCCTTATCTTCAAACATCTCCGCAACAAAAGTCCCCACATTGGTTTTGATGCTTACTTTTCTATTTTCGCTCATAAATTTTACTCCTTTTCTTTTTTATCAAATATAGCCTTTTGTATTGCCAGTGATAATAAATAAATTCCTACACCCATAGCCGCTGCCCACGCAGGAGTCATATCCAAAGCCACTTCATCTCCGTGAAACCAAGCCAAAAGAAAGTTAAACACCAAAAATAACCCTTGTGCCACCTGCAAACGTCTGGGATTGATGGGAATATTATTCTTTTCACCCTTAAATTTAGTGATAGCAGCCATAGAAATAGCTGGTAAAAATAGAATAAAGGTAATGGCCATCAAATATAAATAGATACTGCTTATTACAACCGGAGTGTGCCTTATATTAGCCATTGCCGTAACCGCAAAGGCTAAACCTCCAATGTATAAGCTACGATAATATCCACCTTTAAGCTGGCTTTCCAAAACATAAGCCACACCAGTTAGTGTAGGATAAAGCCAAAGACCATCTTTACCCAAAAAATAAGAGATTATAATTAAAATAGCATTATCGCCTGCTTTATGCCGACATCCTGAAGTCTGGCTAATTAAACGCATAATAAAAACCAACCACAAAAGCGTTAATACATTGCCCATTCCCAGGGTGAAAGCAATAATCAAAGAAATACCACCACCGATAATACCGCCTAGTTTTCTATCAGGATCCAATTCTTGTGCTAACAAAAAAACAAAGAAGAACTGAACGGCTACATTTAGGCCAAAATAAGCTGAAACATCGGACGTTTCTCCTTGCATGGTCTTAAAAACAGTAGCTACTATAGCGCTAATAGCCGTAAGGAATAAGGCTATCCTAGTAACACCATCAGAAAAATCTATCATACGCCCCAAACCAAAATAGCCGCTCTCATCGTCACGACTAAATTTTAAAAATTTGTTTTTTCTCTTTTCCGCCATCTGTTCTCCCTCGCAGCACGATGTAAATATCGTACGTTACTATTTGATTTTAAACTATCTTATGTCCATCATACCGTTCGCCGGTATTATTGGGCAGAAACCCATAACGTTCAGCCCACAAAGTTTTGTATTTTAGCGCATTCGCATAAATATCATCCAAATGCTCCGGTGGTAAAGTTTTTATAATTTTCCCCGGAACCCCTACCACCAAAGAATTTGGTGGTATAACAGTATTTCGCGTTACTAGACATCCAGCTCCTATAATACTACCGGTGCCAATCACAGACCCATCTAAAACGGTAGCACCAATACCAATAAGGCATTTATCCTCAACAGTGCAAGCATGCAAGGTAGCAGAATGTCCTACCGTTACATAATCACCTATAATACAGGCAAACTCGTCTGCTACATGAATGCAGCTGTTATCTTGAACATTGCTATACGCACCAATTTCAATATTATTTATATCACCGCGAACAGTAACATTATACCAAACACTACTATACTCTTTCATTTTTACTGCACCAATAACAGCAGCACCATCAGCAACCCAAGCCTGTTTATCAATTTCTGGATATTTCTTGTCAAAAAATACAATCATACTTAATCCCTCCCTTAATAATTACATACCATTATAATACACTTGCAGGTGTCTAAACAAGCTTATATATGTGATATTTTCACCTTACGCACATAAATATGTATACCTGCAAGTATTAGTACCAACCCTGTTAGGGCCAGCAGTTCGTCAATAGCTAAATACGCCCCCAAAAATCCTCCGGCCAAAGGGCCAATAGCGCCTCCCAATTGATCTGCAGATGTCGTTAATCCAAACGCTTTACCACGCTCATTAGGTTCTGTGGATTGCACTACATAGGACAATAAATTAGGCGAAGCTCCTGCCAAAAACAAACCATAAATAAAATATACTACTGCAAACATCCAAATAGTATGCACAGCAAGCTGGAATATGTTAGCAATACCGGCAAGGATCATAGCCAAAGAAAGCATTTTTGCATACCCATATGCTTGTCCTTGATTACCCCAAAAAGGAGCCGCAATAATGCCCGCGATACCTGCCAAAGACAAAATTACACCAGAAATGCTTATAGCCTCCGGAGCGCCATGCAAAAGTTCGCTAACATAAATAGTAAGTAAGGGTTGAATAACCATAGTACAAGCCTTTACAATAGCAAAAATACCCATAATATATAGTAATGTCTTATTAGCAAATTCCTTCCGTAAATCCGCTAATAAATCTTTAGGCTTTACGCTAGTGGGCATATTCTTGGCTGTTGCATCTTTCTTTTCAAAAACCATAAAATAAATAGCCGCTGTAGCCACAAGTAAAGCAATAGCCGCCACATAAAATGACATTCGCATGCCAAACCAAGCACCAAGCAATCCGCCCAAAAGCGGCCCCATAATGCTACCACTAAAATTTGCTGTTTGCATAAGTCCCATGCCCCAACCGGTCTTCTCCTCCGGCAACGAAGACGAAGCTATTGTCATACATGCTGGCACAAACCCGCTAATAATACCCGTTAACAAACGTACCCCTAAAAGTTGCAATGGTGTGGAAACAGAGCCAGACAGAAAATAACAAAGTCCAAGTCCAAGTCCTGCTCGCAAGGCATTTTTCTTTTGACCAATAACATCGCCTCGTGCCCCCCAAAAAGGTGCCATAATCCCCGCTACAACAAAAGTAATCGCTATAATGCCACCGGACCACATTTTAGCGCTACTAACAGGTAATTGCAATTCCTTTAAAAGAAATAGTGGTAAAAAAGGAATTACCATAGTATAACTTGCACAAACTAAAAAAACGCAGCACCACAAAACTATAAGATTGCGTTTCCAATTAAATTCTTTCTCAACAGTATGAGCTTTTTCCATCTCAATTTTGCACCTATTAAAAATCTTTCCTGCCTAGTGGTGTTAAATCCAAAGTAAATCTGCCCGGATTTTCCCCATTACGCGACACAAAGATTTTTATTTCCTTATCTTCTGTAATATAAAAATTATCGTTTTTAATAAACGCATCCTGACCAAAAGTTCTAACCATATCAATAATAACCTTGTCTTGTTTAGGTAACAAGAAATAATGATAACTTAACCTCTTACCTGTCTTTAGATTAAAAACCAATCCATATTGCAAATCAGAGTGCTCAGCATATAACTTATTTGGTTGGGCACTAGAACGCAGTAAAGATATAAAGCAATACTTAGTTACATTTTTCCAAAATTTAATATTGTTAACATCTTTCGTTGGATAAATACGATAACTCACAAAAGGGCTCTCAAAAAGGATACTTAAAATATTGTTTTTATTATAAGTCACTCGGCAATGCAAATTATTGCCAACTGGTCCAACTACATAATTATAAACATCCATGTAACTTTTAATTTCTTTGTTAATGTTAACTGCCGCTTCCTCGTCTATTCCACTAATTTGCGGATAAGTCGTGATATAAGTTTTTTCCATAATATCAAGAGGCAGTTCTTCCTTTTTGCCATCTATAAGTTTTGGTTCTACGCTATACCAACCAGTTGTCGCCTCGCGAGTTGTAACCTTAGCCCACTCTACCTTATCAATTTTCCGGTCACCATAAATAATAGCTTTACTGCCATTATATGCTGGAGCAATAATATTATTTGCCAATATTTCCGGCGAAGAACGCAAATAACCACCGGAAAAAGTTAACCTTTTCATCCGTTGGCGATCCGTCACATAATTTATAGTACATTTTCCTTCATCATTAACTGGCTTGATAGGTTGCTGCTGACCGCAGCCAAGGCAAGAAAACAATACCAAAGAAAACACTACCAAAAATATTTTCTTAATTTCGCCCATAAATATCTATCTCCATACTTTCATTATATATATTATAGTACGTTACGATATATTTAACCATATATTTACCCATATGGCTATAGTATAAATAAAAAGTTGTAACACCTAAACCCTTTTTGTTGCTACTAACTTAAATCCTTTCGAATATTTTTTATAGAAAAAGAATGCCTCCAAATATTTATCTGGCTTTCGGCTTCAGAATACATTTGGAGGCAGATTTCATTTAATTAAAAGTTTTTATTTTACGGCTGCTACTATTTGTACTTCCACAGGAGCATTGCCGGGTAATGATGCAACTCCCAAGGCAGCGCGGCTAACTATGCCAGCTTCACCCAATTCTTCCCATAAGTACTCAGAAGCAAAATCAGCAAGTTTTGTATGATCCGTGTATCCATCTTCAGCATTAACATAAACCGTCATTGTAAGCACTTTTGCAATCTGTTCATTTTCTTGCAGCATATTTTTAGCAGCAACGAAGGCGTTTATTATTGCTTGACGAACAGCAGCACGATAATAAGCAAGAGGGTAAGCAGCAGACACTGTCCCTTCAAGCATAAGCTTACCATCTACGCGTGGTGTCATACCAGCTGTGTAAATAAATTCCCCATATCTATTTGCTGGGACATATTTCCCTTGCGGGATAGGGTTCGCAC
>JAQVYX010000120.1 GCA_029004715.1 Acidaminococcaceae bacterium
TTATATATTTTAGTTTTTATATTATATTATATTATATCCGCAGGAAAGTCAAATATTAGGAACTTATACGCCAAACGCAAATTTTTATAAAAAAAAGTGAACCCCAAATGTTTAACATTTGGGGTTCCTTTTAAAACTTTATTGCTGTGCATTTTTTCATTTGCACTTCATAAATAAAGTTACCTCATCTATTATAAAACGTCTTAATCAGCTATGATATTATAATTCGTTATCTTGCAAAGCATCATAACCTTCTTCACCTGTTCTAATTTTGATAACATTTTCTACGTTGAAAACGAAAATCTTACCATCGCCATATTTACCTGTGTACAATACCTTTTTAGCTGTATCTATTACTTCTCTAACCGGTACTTTGGAAACAACTATTTCCACTTTAACTTTAGGTAATAGATGCACGGCTACTTGGGCACCACGATAAAGCTCTACATTGCCTTTTTGAATACCATACCCTAAAACCTTAGTGACAGTCATACCTGTAATACCAATTTCATCTAGAGCCAACTTTAATGCTTCAAAACGGATTTGTGATGTTACAATAACTATTTTCGTTAATTTATGACCATCGGTAGCAGCACCTTCTGAAATTGTATGGTCTACCACAGGAATAGCCTCTTCCACAGATACGGCATTTTTGCCATTTATATGCGTTCCATCGTGTTTAGTAGTTAAATTATCTGTTTCGATTACCGGCATAAAATCAGCATAAGAACTTGTCAAACCATGTTCTTCCAGATCCAAACCAACAATTTCCTCATTTTCAGAGACACGTAACCCAACCGTATTTTCAATTACTTTAAAAATAATAATCATAGTAACTACGACCCAAGCCATAACTGCGGCAACTCCCGTTATTTGAGTTGTAAGCAATTTATAGCCTCCGCCATACAATAGTCCCCCATCTACAGCAAATACCCCCGTTAAAATAGTTCCTAGGGCTCCACAGACGCCATGCACACTAACAGCTCCAACAGGATCATCAACCTTTATAACTTGATCCACAAACTCTACAGCAAATACAACCACTATACCTGCAATTATGCCGATAATGCATGCGCCTGCTGGGCTAACAGCATCACAACCAGCAGTAATAGCAACCAAACCAGCCAACGCACCATTTAAAGTCATAGAAACATCAGGTTTACCATAGCGTAACCATGTCAAAATCATCGTTGCCGTAGAAGCAGCTGCGGCAGCCATATTCGTTGTAACAAATATACTCCCCATAGAAATCAACGTTTTATCTCCGGTAGCCGATACTGTAGAACAAGCATTAAACCCAAACCAAGCAAACCAAAGAATAAAAACTCCCAAAGCTCCCAAAGTTAAACTGTGTCCCGGTATAGCATTAATAGTGCCATCTTTTTCATATTTACCAAGGCGAGGTCCTAAAATTTTAGCACCAACTAAAGCTGCTACGCCACCAACCATATGTACAGCAGTAGAACCGGCAAAATCATGAAAGCCCATAGTAGCTAACCAGCCGCCGCCCCAAATCCAGTGTCCTGATACAGGATAAATTAAAGCACTGATAATGATACTGTACCCACAATAAGAAATAAATTTAGTTCTTTCTGCCATAGCTCCTGAAACAATAGTTGCCGCAGTGGCACAAAAAACCGTTTGAAAAATTAGGTAAGCATAGCTAGGATAGCTACCTTTAACACCATAGTCTCCCTGTACAAATAAATCCGGCATGCCAATAACGCCGCCTATATCCTTGCCAAACATAAGTCCAAAACCCAAAGCCCAAAATACTATCGTTCCCAAAGATAAATCCATTAAATTCTTCATAACAATATTTCCAGCATTTTTAGCTCGGGTAAAACCTGTCTCGACCATAGCAAATCCAGCCTGCATAAAAAATACCAACGCTGCCCCTAACAATACCCAAATGGTATCCACTGATGAATACATATATACCAACTCCCTTTTCCTTGTTTTATAAAAAGAAGAGGTGCATTCCTTTTAGGAATACACCTCTTCGTGTTATTTAGCGGGTATGGCACATAACATACCTACGCTTTTAACAATTCACTCCAAATAACAATGAACCATAAGTTGGATAAGGCAAGAATTTATCATCTACTAATGCCTCTAGCTCATCAGCAATCGCTCTAGCTTCTCCCATTACCATAAATACTTTATCACGGTAAGCGTCAGCCATATCTTCTGCAGAACCAGCTGCAGCGGCAAAAGCAAGTGCTTCCTTTAAAGCTGCAATCTTCTTGTACAAAGCTGTAGTTAAAGCTGTTAACTCGCCTACCATCTCTGCTTCAAAACTTTCCTCAGCACCAACACCGGCTGCTTTCTTAGAAGCAAGTGTAGCCGCTAGAGTTCCGGTGTAACTGCTCGCAGCAGGCAACAAGTCTTTGGTCAGCATTTCAATCATGGTTTTGGCTTCAATGTTGATAACCTTAGAATAATCTTCCAGCAATATTTCTACACGAGAACGACTTTCAGCTTCTGTAAAGATATTATGCTTCGAAAACAAGTCTAAGTTCTTTTGCTTCAGCATATATGGCAGAGCTTCCGGTGTGGATTTAAGGTTAAGCAGCCCCCTCTTTTTGGCCTCTTCTACCCATGCATCTGTGTAACCATCACCATTAAATACAATACGTTTATGTGCTACAACTGTATCGCGAATTAATTCTTTAATAGCCGCTTCTTTATTTGAAGCTTTTTCTATCTGATCCGCGAAATCATCTAATATATCAGCAACAGCTGTATTTAGAACAATATTAGGTCCAGAAATCGATTGTGTTGAACCAACAGCCCTGAACTCAAATTTATTACCTGTAAAGGCAAATGGTGAAGTTCTGTTTCTATCTGTATTATCTTGAGTGAAATGAGGTATGATATTACCTCCGATTTCCATAATCTTTCTATCGCCGGAGCTAAAAGCTACGCCTTTTTCAATAGCATCTAAAACGTTAGTAAGCTCAGTGCCCAAGAATATGGAGATAATCGCCGGCGGTGCTTCATTTGCACCTAAACGATGGTCATTGCCGGGAGTTGCTACGGAAACTCTCATCATATCTTGATAAACATCAACTGCTTTTATAATTGCTGATAAGAATACCAAGAAACGCAAGTTTTTCTGAGGTTCAGCTCCTGGATCTAAAAGGTTTTCGCCTTCGCTGGTAGCAATAGACCAATTATTGTGTTTACCGCTGCCATTAATACCATCAAAAGGTTTTTCATGCAACAAACACACCAAACCATGTCTTAAGGCTATTTTTTTCATAAATTCCATTGTTAACTGATTATGATCAGTTGCAACATTAGTAGTTGTAAATATTGGAGCCAACTCATGTTGAGCTGGAGCCACTTCATTATGCTCAGTTTTAGCAAGTATGCCCAGTTTCCATAATTCCTCATCTAATTCATTCATAAAAGCTTTAACACGTGGTTTTATAATTCCAAAATAATGGTCATCCATTTCTTGGCCTTTAGGCGGCATGGCTCCTAAAAGCGTACGTCCGGTAAAAACTAAGTCGCGACGTTTTTCCCACATTTTTTTGTCAATCAAAAAATACTCTTGTTCCGGACCAACGGTAGTAACTACCTTTTCAGTTTCCGTACCAAAAATCTTTAAAATACGGCGAGCTGCCATATCAATTTCATACATAGAACGTAATAAAGGCGTCTTCTTATCCAAAACTTCGCCCGTATAAGAGCAAAACGCTGTAGGAATACAAAGTGTATTATCTTTAATAAAAGCATAAGAAGTAGGATCCCAAGCTGTATAGCCACGAGCTTCAAATGTAGCACGAAGGCCACCGGATGGAAAACTTGAAGCATCAGGCTCTCCCTGAATTAATTCCTTGCCGGAAAAATCCATAATAATGCGACCATCAGCGGTAGGAGTAATAAAACTTTCATGCTTTTCAGCAGTGATGCCCGTCATAGGTTGGAACCAATGACTAAAATGTGTCGCTCCATTTTCTAAAGCCCAATCTTTCATAGCATTAGCAATAATATTAGCAAAAGGTAAGTCTAAATTTTTTCCGGTCAATATCGCTGCCTTATAAGCCTTGTATGTGGCTGTAGGCAATTTCTCTTTCATAACCGTTTCGTTAAAAACCAATTCACCAAATAGTTTAGGCACGTTAACCATAATCTTTCCCTCCTAAATATCTTTTCTAACAACAAAAAAAGAGCACAAATATATTGGGGCCATAGCCCACAACAACATTGTTGCTCTATTGGGGTTATTATAATACTATCTTGTAATTTTGTAAATAGTCTTTTCTTGTTTTCGTAATATTTTTAACTTTTCAAATATAACGTTCGTGTTTTCACCCAAAAACGAACATTTTTGTTAATTATTTATTAAATAGTTCAGAAATTATTGACACTATCACTGAAAATGGAGTAAACTTAATAAATGAAAATATCATTTACGGAGTTTTTCCGTAAGATAAAATTCAGGAAAGCAGGGATTATACCTATGGCAAAGATGTTATATGAAGGCAAAGCTAAAAAAATTTATGAAACTGAAAACCCTAATGAAATTCTTGTTTATTACAAAGATGATGCTACTGCTTTAAACGGTTTGAAAAAAGGAACCATCATTGATAAGGGTATTATGAATAATACCATCACTACTTTCTTCTTTGATCTTTTAGGCAAAAACGGAATCCCTCATCACCAAATCAAAAAACTAAGTGATAGAGAAGCTCTTTGCAAAAAAGTACACATAATTCCTATCGAAGTCGTTACTCGCAACATTGCAGCAGGTAGTTTGGCGAAAAAGATGGGCGTAGAAGAAGGCTTGATTTTAAAACGTCCGTTAGTAGAATTCTATTATAAAAGCGATGAGCTCGGCGATCCTATGATTAATGCTGACTATGCTGTTTCTTTTGATTTTGGGACTGATGAACAAGTAAATACTATTAAAACTTATGCTTTGAAAATCAATGAAATTTTAAAAACATTCTTGCTGGAAAGAAAAGTTAGATTAGTTGACTTTAAACTAGAGTTCGGCGTTGATGCTGAAGGTAATGTTATCCTAGCTGACGAAATAACTCCTGATACTTCTCGCTTATGGGACAAAGATACCAATGAAAAACTTGATAAAGATCGTTTCCGCAGAGATTTAGGCGGCGTAGAAGATGCTTATCAAGAAATTATTAAACGCTTGACCGGTAAATAAAACATCAATAAAAGGGTGGTCTCATGAAAATGAGACCACCCTTTTTTACTTTGCGCTGTCAATAAACTCTATGCTAAATTAGAATTTACCCCTTGGTATTGTAAAAATAAAACTTACCCCTTGCCCAGG
>JAQVYX010000121.1 GCA_029004715.1 Acidaminococcaceae bacterium
GTATCCCTGCCAATGATAATTTTGGGAATATTAGTTTGCCTGCCAAAATAAATTGCTGCCGCTCTTCCTAGTCTAAAAGCAAGCTCGGGAGTTAATTCTGCATTCGCTAAACCCCTAACCCCATCTGTTCCAAATAATCTTGCCATAATAACCTCCAAATTATTTGATTCTCCCCGGCAATCCCAACAGTTAGTACTTACTATTGTTTTCCTTACTGCGCCTACCGCCAAGCTCACTTAACATTTCACCGGGAGTAATATCGTGATATGCCAAAAGTACTAGACAATGATACCACAAGTCACTCATCTCGTAAATAACCTCTTGATTGCTGTTATTTTTTGAAGCAATGATTGTTTCGGTAGCTTCTTCCCCAACTTTTTTCAAAATTTTATCTTGACCGGACATGAAAAGATATTTTGTATAAGATTTTTCACCGCCATGCACTTTTTTATCTTGGATTACAGCATAAAGCTCAGATAAAACACTTGGTAATTGAGTGTCTGTCTTTACAGGAAGATTTTTGCCTATTGCGCTATTCCACAAAGGATAGCTAAAACAAGAATAATTGCCTTCGTGACAAGCCACACCTTTTTGTTCAACTTTGACCAAGAGGGTATCACCATCGCAATCATAATGAATGCTCATTACTTTTTGTGTGTTTCCACTACTAGCCCCCTTATTCCATAGTTCTTGCCTGCTTCGACTCCAAAACCAAGTATACCCTGTTTCTACTGTTTTAGCCAAAGATTCTCCGTTCATATACGCTAACATCAATACTGCATCAGTTTTAATGTCTTGTATAATTGCAGGAATTAACCCTTTAGCATCAAATTTTAATTTGCATAAATCTATATTCATAACCTTACCTCCACTCCGCGTTTAGCTAAATATTCTTTTACTTGTCTAATTGTAAATTGTTTATAATGAAAAACTGATGCCGCAAGTACAGCATCGGCCTTTCCCAACGTCAAAACATCATAAAAATGTTCTAACTTTCCTGCTCCCCCGGAAGCAATAACCGGTACTGATACAGCTTCTGATACCGCCCTTGTTAGTTCGATGTCATACCCAACTTTTGTCCCGTCTGCATCCATACTGGTTAATAGTATTTCTCCTGCGCCTAAAGAAACTGCCTTGCGCACCCACTCTAAGGCATCAATACCCGTAGGCGTACGTCCACCATTTACGTAAATCTCCCATTTTTCTACTCCCGAACGTTTAGCATCCACAGCTAATACTATGCATTGATTACCAAAAAGTTTTGCCCCTTGAACGATAAGATCAGGATTTTTTACGGCCGCCGAATTTACAGAAATCTTATCCGCTCCGGCATTGAGTGTATTTCTTATATCAGCAACTGTGGAAATACCACCTCCTACAGTCAAGGGCATAAACACCTCTCCTGCCGTACGATTAATTACCTCTAACATAGATTTGCGTTTTTCTACAGAAGCCGTTATATCTAAAAAAACCAGCTCGTCTGCCCGTTCCGCATCATAAATTCTGGCCAATTCTACCGGATCTCCGGCATCTCGTAATTCCACAAAATTAGTGCCTTTTACAACTCTGCCGGCCTTAACATCTAAACATGGTATGATTCTTTTAGTGTGCATATTATTTCTCCCTTGCTATGTTTAACGCATCGGCTAAATCTATGGCGCCAGTATAAATAGCTTTACCTATAATACAACCTTCTATGCCCAAATCTTCATATTTTTTTAAGGCAGTAATATCCCCTAGAGACGACACGCCACCAGAAGCAATTATTTTTATCCCTGAAGACATAGCAATATGAGCAGTTGCTTCAACATTAACACCTGAAAGCTTACCATCACGTGCAATGTCTGTGAAAACAATATGCTCTACTCCTGCTTGAGCCATTCTCTTTGCTAATTCCACGGCTTGCATACCGCCACTTACTCCCCAACCTTCTACCGCTACTTCACCATTCTTAGCATCAATACCTACTACTACTTGGCCTGGGAATCTAGCACAAGCCTCTTGCACAAGAACAGGATTTTTAACTGCTACTGATCCCAAAATAACTCTAGCTACACCTAATGATAATAATTGTTCGACATTATCTAAAGTTCTAATACCGCCCCCTACCTGTATAGGCATTTTAGCAACAGTCAGAATGTTTTTTATGGCCTCAAGATTGCGACTAGCACCGGCCAACGCTCCATCTAAATCGACTACATGCAGATATTCTGCTCCCGCTTTTGTCCACTTTTCCGCCATCTCTGCCGGATTATCGGCAAAGACAGTTTCCTGATCAAACCTTCCCTCCGTTAACCTCACACAACGCCCTCCACGTATATCTATGGCTGGGAAAATTATCATGGTTTCCACTCCTTAAATGCTTGTAAAATTTCTATGCCTACACTGCTAGATTTCTCAGGATGAAATTGCACTGCCTGTACATTACCAAGGCCTACAGAAGCTGTTATTTCCGTGCCATAATTGCACACAGAAGTGATAATGCTTTTATCCTGCGGCACTGCATGATAGCTATGTACAAAATAAACATATTCACCGTTTGCGTTAGTAAGCAATTTTGCATTATTTTTAAGTTCTAATCTGTTCCATCCCATATGAGGAATTTTAAAATTAGTCTTGATTTTTTCTACTTGCCCCTTAAAAAAACCCAGGCCCTTTGTACCGGGTGCTTCTTCACTTCCCTCAAATAAAAGTTGCAGCCCCAAACAGATACCTAGGAATGGTTTATCACTATTTAGTACTTTAATCAATACTTGTGTTAAACCATATTTATTAAGATTATCCATACAATCACCAAAAGCTCCTACTCCAGGCAAGATAACCTTATCTGCCGAGCCTATTACAATAGGGTCAGAAGAAATACTTACATCCGCACCGACTTTTAAAAGAGCCTTATTCACACTATGCAAATTACCCATGCCATAATCCACAATAACTATTTTTCCGTTCATAAGCTCCCCTTACTACTCATTACGCCTTTAACTCTGTTATCACTTGCTATAGCATCTGCAAACGCCCTGGCAAATGCTTTGAAAATAGCTTCCACTATGTGATGAGTATTCTTTCCTTCTAAAACACGTATGTGCAAAGTTAATCCGCTTTCCATAGCTAGGGCTCGAAAAAATTCCTCTACCATTTCCGCCTCCATATTACCAAGCATTACACGAGGAATATCCGCTTTCCAGGCCAAGAATGGTCTGCCACTAAAATCAAGAGCTACCTGTGCTAAAGCTTCATCCATAGGTAATAGGCAGCTGCCATAACGATGAATGCCCTCTTTATTGCCCAAGGCCTTTTTAATAGCTTGACCTAACACAATCCCGCAGTCTTCCACTGTATGATGAGAATCTACTTGTAAATCTCCCAAAGCCTTCATTTGCAAATCCACAAAGCCATGTTTGGCCAAAAGCGTCAGCATATGATCTAAGAACCCTACACCTGTAGCTATAGCGGCAATTCCCGTCCCATCCAAGTTAAGTTCCAGCTCTACTTGAGTTTCAAAAGTTTTCCGTACTATTTTTACACTTCTCATAATCTATTCCTCCGCGCTTTTGCATATTTCCGTTATAACTGCAAGCACCTTAACATTTTCCTTCTCAGTCCCCATAGTAAGGCGTATTCCTCCTGGCAGATAAAAATTACCTGAAAAGTTTCTTACTAATATTTTCCGCTGCAAAAGCTCCTGGAAAATTAATGTTCCTGCCTTACTTGCATTATTGCCTGTAAATTGATAACCCTTTGTTTCAGCATAAACAGCAAGTTTACAAGCTAACTTTTCTGTTGGCAAAAACAACAGAAAATTAGTCTCTGAAGGAAAAACCTTAAACCCTAGGCCGGCCAATTCGCCTCGCATTTTATTTCTTTCACTGCGTATTAACTGCACGCGTTCCCTAAAAAAAGTCTTATTTTCATACGCCACTTGAGCTACCATAAGCGAATAGCTATTCACATGATAGGGCATTAATACTTTTTGGATGATGCCAATTAGCTTATCACTACCTATACCATAACCTACCCGTAATCCAGCTAAACCATAGGCTTTAGAAAAAGTACGAAAGCATAAAAAGTTATTATACTTGTCTAAAAGGCTTAACGTGGAAATTTCTTTACTGCTTTCCGGTTCTTGAGCAAATTCCATATAGGCCTCGTCCATAATTACCGGGCACGAAACACCAGCTAATATCTTCTCCATATTTTCTAAAGAATTAAGGTTCCCGGTGGGATTATTAGGATTACAAATAATAAGAAGACTTGGCTTTTCTTTTGCGCAAAAAGCAATAACGGCATCTGCATTAACATAGCCTTCAGCGGTTAAAGCATAAGGAGCACTTATACTATCAGCCATTTGCACGTAAACTCCATACATAGAAAAAGAAGGATAGGGAAAAGCAATTTTACGCCCGGCACCACCAAAAGCAAAACAAGCTTTTTCTAAAAGTTCACTAGAGCCATTGCCAATAATTATTTTGTCTGAACCAACATGCAAATCTTCTGCCAAAACTTCTCCTAAATCACCCGTACCCATAGGAGGGTAACGATTAAAAATAAATTCTTGTGTTTTATACTGAACTTGCAACAAAACATCTTTGGGTAAATTCCAATTGGCTTCATTGGCGTTAACTACTATATCCGCATTCGGAACCATTTCCACCTTATACTCCTCTAGTTGCTCTAAACCTTGGCGTGCTTTTATCTCCAGCATATTTTATTCCCCTCCTTGACGAATTCTAATCGCATTAGCATGAGCTTTAAGCCCCTCCGCCTCTGCCATCTCAATTATATCACCAGATGCCTGTGTTAAAGCTTTTTTAGTATACGCAATTATACTTGTTTTTTTCATAAATGTTTCTACGTTCAGTACAGAATAAAACCTTGCCGTACCTCCTGTTGGTAAAATATGGTTAGGCCCAGCATAGTAATCTCCTAAAGGCTCAGGGGAATAGGCTCCGAGAAAAATTGCTCCCGCATTATGAATATATGGTAATAAAGCAAAGGGCTCTTTTGTATTGATTTCTAAATGCTCTGGGGCCGATAAATTGGCCATCTCTATGACTACTTCCATATCTTTAGCCACAATAATTTTACCTTGTTTAGCTAAGGCTTGAGAAGCTATTTCTTTGCGGGGCAACCTAGAAAGTTGTACTTCTACTTCCTTGGCAGTTGTATTAGCAATTTCCATATTATCAGTCACTAAAATGGCCGACGCCAATGGATCATGCTCAGCTTGGCTTAACAAATCTGCCGCTAGATATTCCGGATTGGCAGTAGCATCGGCA